>CAXUEV010000028.1:0-11888 GCA_964250105.1 uncultured Sphingomonadaceae bacterium | reverse complement strand
GAGGCCGAATCCGGCGGCGCCGGCGGCGCGCCATCCCGC
This sequence comes from uncultured Sphingomonadaceae bacterium, assembly GCA_964250105.1. GTDB lineage: Bacteria > Pseudomonadota > Alphaproteobacteria > Sphingomonadales > Sphingomonadaceae > Polymorphobacter_B. The sequence continues at coordinate 11,849 of CAXUEV010000028.1, read as the reverse complement.
CAGACCCTCGGGCGTGATGCCGCCGACCGGCAGCACCGGGACGTGGCCCGGCAGCACCGCCTTCTGCGCCTTGAGCACGGTCGGCGACGCCGCCTCGGCGGGGAACAGCTTGAGGACATGCGCGCCGGCGGCGAGCGCGGCGAACGCCTCGGTCGGGGTGAAATAGCCGGGCGCCGCGACGAGCCCGCGCGCTGCCGCGGCGGCGATGACCGCGGTGTCGCTGTGCGGCGAGACGATGATCGTCCCGCCCGCGCCGGCGACGCGGGCGACGTCGTCGACCGACATCACCGTGCCGGCGCCGACCACCGCCGCCGTGCCGAAGTGCGCGCTCAGCCGCGCGATGCTGGCGAACGGATCGGGCGAGTTCAGCGGGATCTCGACGATGCGGATGCCGGCGGCGACGAGCGCGTCGCCGACCGCGACGACCTTGTCGGGCGTCACTCCGCGGAGGATCGCGATCAGCGGGCAGGCGGCGAAGTGGCGGTCGAACGCGTCGACGTGGCTCATGCCATCGCTCCCTGGATCGCCTTCATGCCGGCGACGAAGGCGGTGTCGCCGTCGCGGATCACCGCCGTCCGGCCGATGCGCGTCAGCGCCGCGGCGAAGCGCTCGGTCAGCGCAGGCTCGCCGAGGACGGGGACGACGTCGGCGCGGAGCCGGCCGAGCCCGATGCGGATGTCGCTGCCGATCAGCAGTCCGGAGATATACGAGGCGGCATGGGCCGCCGCCGCCTTGCCGAGCACGACCCGCGCGCGCACGGCGAACAGCTCGGCGGTCAGGTCGGTCGCCTCGTAGCCGTGGTCGACGCCGGCGAGGAAGGCGGCGTCGACCGGCGCCGGCGCGGCGAGCAGGTCGGACAGGATCGACTTGTGAGCGAGCGCGGCGAAGACGTCGCCGGTCATCACCGTGCGGAAGCGGGCGATCTCGCCGCTCTCCATCTCGGCCCATTTTGTGTGCGTGCCGGGATGGCAGACGAGCCCGTCGCCGTCGGCGGCCGACAGCGCCGCAGCGCCGAGCAGCTGGACCTCCTCGCCGCGCATGACGTCGGCGCGCGGCGCCGCGGTGCCCTCCTCGGTGAACGACACGCCGGGCACGACGGCGACGTCATCGGCGACCCAGGTCACCGCGGCGGCGATGCCGGCGAGGCTCGCAGGTGCCGCGACATAGGGCACCTCGCGCCAGCCGCGATTCGAGCCGATCATCCCCGCCATCAGCAGTGGAAGGCCGCCGCCCCGCGCGCGCAGGTCGGCAACCTCGGCGGCGAAGTCGGCGACGCCAAGGATGCCATGGTCGTCGGCGACCTCGTCGCCGACGACGCCGTCGGCGTCAACCGCCCAGGTCCGGCGATTGGTCGTCCCCCAGTCGACCGCGATGAAGCCCCGTTCGAACATCAGTGCGACTCGCGGGTGACGGCGCTGCCGCTGCTGCCGCGGAGGAAGTCGAGGTCGGCGCCCTGATCGGCCTGGGTGACATGGTCGACGTAAAGCTTGTACCAGCCGCGGCTGTAGGCGGGCGCGGTCGGGGTCCATGCGGCGGCGCGGGCGGCGAGTTCGGCGTCGTCGACCTCGAGGACCAGCGACGCGGCGGCGACGTCGAGCGCGATCATGTCGCCGTCGCGCACCAGCGCCAGCGGCCCGCCGACATGCGCTTCGGGAGCGACGTGGAGCACGACCGTGCCAAAGGCGGTGCCGCTCATCCGCGCGTCCGACACGCGGACCATGTCGCGGACGCCGGCCGCGAGCAGCTTCTGCGGCAGCGGCATGTTGCCGACCTCGGGCATGCCCGGATAGCCGCGCGGCCCGCAGCCCTTCAGCACCATGACGCACGACGCGTCGATGTCGAGATCGGGGTCGTCGACGCGGGCGTGGAAGTCCTCGATCGAGCCGAACACGACCGCGCGGCCGCGGTGCCTGAGCAGCTCGGGCGACGCCGCGCCGGGCTTGATCACCGCGCCGCGCGGGGCGAGATTGCCCTTGAGGATGACCAGCCCGCCCTCGGCCATCAGCGGCGCGGCGGGGGTGCGGATGACCTCGGGATTGTCGTTGTGCGCCGCCGCGGCGACCTCGCGCAGGGTCAGCCCCGAGACGCCGACATGGTCGAGATGGAGCGCCTCGCCGAGTTCGGCCACGACCGCCGGCACGCCGCCGGCATAGTGGAAGTCCTCCATCAGGAAACGCCCCGACGGCATCAGGTCGACGATCAGCGGCGTCGCGCTGCCGAGCGCCTGCCAGTCGTCGAGCGCGAACTCGACACCCGCGCGTCCGGCCAGCGCCAGCAGGTGGAGCACGGCATTGGTCGAGCCGCCGATCGCCGCGCACATCTTGACGCCGTTCTCGAACGCCTGACGGGTCAGCACGTCGGACATCTTCGCCCCCGACCGGGCGAGCTCGACGATGCGGTTGCCGGTGCGGTGCGCCATCGCCTTGCGCCGCGCGTCGACGCCGGGGATCGTGCCGTTGTACGGCAGCGACAGCCCCATCGCCTCGAAGATGCACGCAAGCGTCGACGCCGTGCCCATCGTCATGCACGTGCCCGGCGAGCGCGACATGCCGGCCTCGGCCGCCATGAACGCCTCGTTCGACATCGTGCCCGCGCGAACCTCCTCGGAGAAGCGCCAGACGTCGGTGCCCGAGCCGATGTCCTTGCCGCGGAACTTGCCATTGAGCATCGGCCCCGAGCTGACCAGCATCGCCGGCAGGCCGACCGACGCCGCGCCCATCAGCATCGCCGGCGAATTCTTGTCGCAACCGCCGAGCAGGACGACCGCGTCCATCGCATAGCCGCGAATCGATTCCTCGACGTCCATGCTCATCAGGTTGCGGAACAGCATCGCCGTCGGCCGGATCTGCGTCTCGCCGAGCGACATCGCCGGGAATTCGAGCGGCAGCCCGCCCGCCTCCCAGACGCCGCGCTTGACCCCCTCGGCGATGTCGCGGAGGTGGCTGTGGCACGGATTGAACTCGCTGAAGGTCTGGCAGATGCCGATGATCGGGCGGCCATCGAAGACATGGTCGGGGAAGCCCTGCGCCTTCATCCAGCTGCGGTGGATGAAGCCGTCGCGGTCGCGCTTGCCGTAGGTCGCGGCGGAACGGAGTTTCGGCTTGTCGGCGGGGTCGGTCATGCACGCTCCAACGATCGGTTGCCGACGATAGGCATAGGCGGCTTAACTTTCTATCGTTCGCTTGGGCTCCCCGAAATAAGGACTGCCGATGGAAACCGCGACCGAAGGCCCCGGCTGGCGCTGCCTGTGGCCGCTGGCGTGCGAGCTCGGCGAAGGCCCGATCTGGGACCCCCGCGCCGGCGTCGTCCGCTTTGTCGACATCGAGCGCCCGGCGGTCCACCGCTTCGATCCGGCGACGGGCGCGCATGCGAGCTGGACCCCGCCGTGCCGTATCGGCGCCATCGCGCTGACCGCGGGCTCCGCGCTGGTCGCGGCGACCGAGCACGGCTTCGCGCTGATCGACCCCGACAGCGGCGGCTTCGCCGCGCTCGACGATCCCGAACGGCACCTGCCCGACAACCGCTTCAACGACGGCAAGGCCGACCGCTTCGGCCATTTCTGGGCGGGGACGATGGACGAGCGCAAGGTCGACGCGTCGGGCGCGCTGTACCGGCTGGGCCACGACCAGCGCTGGACCAAGGCCGACGACGGCTACCGCATCGCCAACGGCCCGACGTTCAGTCCCGACGGCGCCACGCTGTACCACAGCGATACGCTCGCCCGGACGACCTATGCCTTCGACCTCGCCGCCGACGGCCAAGTCGCCGGCAAGCGCGTGTTCGCGCGCTGGCCCGACGGCTTCGGCAGTCCCGACGGCATGACGACCGACGCCGAGGGCTGCCTGTGGATCGCCTTCTGGGGCGCGGGATGCGTCCGCCGCGTCGCCCCCGACGGCGCGACCGTCGCCGAGTTCGCGCTGCCGGCGGCGAACGTCAGCAGCGTGGCGTTCGGCAGTGCCGACCTCGACCGGCTGTTCGTCACCTCGGCACGGCAGCTGCTCGACGCCGACGAGCTTGCCGCGCAGCCGCTCGCCGGGGCGCTGTTCGAGATCGTCGATCCCGGCGTCCGCGGCCTTCCCGGGGGCATTTTCGCCGGCTGACGTGCGTTCACGGCGATGCCGTGATCTGGGTCATGTTGGGGGTTCGCGCACGGCGGAACGCCGCCGCCTCCTCGCGCCGCCGCTGCGACCACGGATCGTTGAACTCGCTCGGGCGGATCAGCGGCACGACCATGCACACGCTCTGCGTCGGCAGGACCATCGCCCAATCGGCGATCAGCTGCTTGTAGGCGCGCCCGACCGGCCGGATGTTGCGGTCGAGATCGTACAGGCCGAGCGGGTTGACCTTGCCGTTGTCCTCGCGGAGCGCGGTGTCCCAGTCGACCTGGTCGGTCAGCGAGTACCAGGTGAAGCCGACCATCGGAATGCCGTCGTTGCGCACCCGGAGGACGCTCGCCCATTGCTTCCACAGCCAGTCGACCGACAGCTGGCCATCGCCATAGTCGGCGAAATTGGTCTCGGTGTGCATCGTCGGCAGGCGGTAGCGGTCGTAATATTGCCAGGTGATGCCGTCGTAGCCGAACACCTCGCCCGACGCGCGGCTGCTGCCGTCGGCCGACACCCGGTGCTCGTTGGTCAGGTAATAGTCGTTGCCCATGATGCAGTGCTGCTTGAGGCGGGTGTGCATGAACCAGTCGTACTCGTCGCGGCGCATGCCGTTGTCGGTCAGATACTGGTACATCTCCGAGCCGACGCGGCGGCCGAAGTTGAGGTCGAGGCTGAGGAAGCGCAGCGAGTTGAGCACCTCGGCCGGCCCGATCGCCTGCGGGTTGTCGGCGTGGTAATATTCGGACGATTCCGACTGGATGAAGATCGCGTCGGGGCGCACGTCGAGGATCGCCTGCATGGCCAGCACGTTCGCCTTGACGATGTGCTTTAGCGCGGTGACGAAGCCGAGGTCGGTGGTCAGCGCCTCGTTCCACCAGCCGTACTTGGCCGAGAACAGCGCGCAGATGAACATCTCGTTGACCGGCGTGTAGAGCTGCACCCACGGAAAGCGCGTCGCGAAGTCGCCGGCATAGCGCGCGAACAGCTTCGGGAAGTCGGGGTTCTGGAAATCGCCGAGCCAATCGGGCAGGCCGAAATGACACAGGTCGACGATCGGCGTGATGTCGCGCGCGAGCAGGTCAGCGAAGGTGACGTCGGCGAAGTCCCAGTCGTAGCGCCCGTCGCCGAGCCAGGTCGTGTGGATCGGCGGCCCGTAGCGGAGGAAGCCGATGCCGAGGTCCTGCACCGCGGCGAAATCGGCCTGCCAATGCTGGTAGTGGCCGCACTTCGCCATCTCGTCGACGCGCTTGCCGCCGACCACCGGATAGGAGTTCTCGATCCCGGTGGCGAACATGAACATTGTCACAGGCTCAGCCCTTGCCCATCAGCGCGAGCACTTCCTTGCGCGAGCGGTCGTCGTCGCGGAACACGCCCATCATGCGGCTGGTAGTCATCGTAACGCCCGAGGTCATGACGCCGCGGCCGCTCATGCAGGCATGCGTCGCCTCGATGACGACGGCGACGCCGATCGGATCGAGATGCGCCTGGATGCAGTCGGCGACCTCGGCGGTCAGCCGCTCCTGGACCTGGAGGCGGCGGGCGAAGCCGTGGAGGACGCGCGCCAGCTTCGAGATGCCGACAACGCGGTTGCGCGGCAGATAGGCGATATGGGCGCGGCCGAGGATCGGCGCCATATGGTGCTCGCAGTGCGACTGGAACGGGATGTCGCGCAGCAGGACGATGTCGTCATAGCCGCCGACCTCCTCGAAGGTGCGGGCGAGATGGCTGCCGGGATCCTCGAGATAACCGCGATAATATTCGCGGAACGCGCGCGCGACGCGCGCCGGGGTATCGCCGAGCCCCTCGCGGTCGGGATCGTCGCCCGCCCACAGGATCAGTTCGCGGACCGCCGCCTCGGCGCGGTCCTGACCGATCGGCGCGGACGCGGCCACGGGCAGTTCGTCGTTGTCGTCGTCCATCTTCGCTCCGGCAGCCGTCTGCCGCCCGGCAATGGCGTGTGTTCCCCGGCGCCGCAAGCGCCGTCGTCGGGAACACGCCCGCCGGCCAGCGGTTGGTTGCCGCACATCCCGGAGATCGACATGCCCGACACGCTCAACGCCGACGACCAGCCCGCGGGCAGCATGGGCCAGGTCGACCTCGTCTCGGGCGAGAAGGTCGCGCTGCGGCTGTGGCGCGACGAGGAACGGTCGGTGGTGCCGATCGTCTCACGCCGGCGGTACGAGACCGTCGGCTACGTCATCGCCGGGTCGGCCGACCTGACGATCGAGGGCACGACGGTGCGGCTGTCGCCCGGCGACAGCTGGTTGGTGCCGGCGGGTGCCGAACACAGCTATACCGTCATCGACCGCTTCACTGCGGTCGAGGCGACCGCGCCGCCGGCACCGGCCAACGGCGAGGACGAGTAGCGCGGCTCGCCGGAGGCTCGACATGGACGAGGTGACGCTGGTCGAGGTCGGTCCGCGCGACGGCCTGCAGAACGAGCCCGAGATCGTGGCGACCGCCGACAAGATCGAGATGGTCGCGCGGACCGCGGCCGCCGGCGTGCGGCGGATCGAGGTCGCGTCGTTCGTCCATCCGACGCGCGTGCCGCAGATGGCCGACGCCGAGGCGGTGATCGCCGGGCTCGGCAACGACCGCGGCGTGTCGTACATCGGCCTGTGCCTCAACAAGCGCGGCGTGTTGCGCGCGATCGAGACGCGCAGCGGCGGGCGGCGCGGCGTCGACGAGGCGGGCTGCGTCGTCATCGCCTCCGACAGCTTCGGCCAGCGCAACCAGGGCCAGACGATCGCCGAGATGATCGCCGAGAACCTCGCCATGCTGCGGCTGGCCAAGGCCGAGGGACTGGTCGCGCAGGTGACGATCTCGGCCGCGTTCGGCTGCCCGTTCGAGGGCGAGGTGCCGGCGGCGCGCGTCGTCGACATCGCCCGTGCGGTCGCCGCCGCAGAGCCGGCCGAAATCGCGCTCGCCGACACGATCGGCGTCGGCGTGCCGGCACAGGTCGAGGACCTGTTCGGCCGCGTGCGCGAAGTCGTGCCGCCGCATATCCGGCTGCGCGCGCACTTCCACGACACGCGCAACACCGGCATCGCCAACGCCTGGGCGGCGTACCGGGCGGGTGTCCGCGTGCTCGACGCCAGCCTCGGCGGGCTTGGCGGCTGTCCGTTCGCCCCGGCCGCGACCGGCAATATCGCCAGCGAGGACCTGGTGTATATGCTGGGCCGCAGCGGCGTCGCCACCGGCGTCGACCTCGACGCGCTGATCGCCGCCAACCACTGGTTCGCGCAGGTGATCGGCAAGCGGCTGCCGTCGATGGTCGGCCGGGCAGGGGGCTTCGCCGTCGCCGCGTGAGGCGATGTGGCGTAAGCCGCGCGCCTCGCCTATAGGACGGCGATGCAGATACCCGGACTGATCGATCCGGTGCCCGTGCCGCGGGCACCGCTGCCGCGCGCCGACGGCCGCACCGCGATCGTCGGGCTGACCCGGCCGGAACTCGTCGCGGCGCTGGTCGCGGCGGGCATCCCCGCCGCCGGCATGCGGGCGTCGCAGCTGTGGCATTGGATCTATCACCACGGCGTCACCGACTTCGACCGGATGGCGAACGTCGCCAAGGCGACCCGCGCCGTCCTTGCCGAGCATTTCGTCGTCGGCCGTCCCGAGGTCGCGCAGGCGCAGGTGTCGAGCGACGGTACGCGCAAGTGGCTGCTGCGCTTCGACGACGGCAACGAGGCCGAATGCGTCTTCATCCCCGACGCCGACCGCGGCACGCTCTGCGTGTCGAGCCAGGTCGGCTGCACCCTCAACTGCCGCTTCTGCTTCACCGGCACGATGCGGCTGGTCCGCAACCTGACCGCGGGCGAGATCGTCGGCCAGGTCATGCTCGCGCGCGACGCGCTTGGCGAATGGCCGTCGGGGCAGGGCGACTATACCGCCGAAGGCCGGATGCTGACCAACGTCGTCATGATGGGCATGGGCGAGCCGCTGTATAATTTCGACGCGGTCAAGGCGGCGCTCGGCATCGTCATGGACGCGACCGGCCTCGGCCTGTCGAAGCGGCGGATCACGCTGTCGACGAGCGGCGTCGTGCCGATGATGGCGCGCGCGGGCGAGGAGATCGGCGTCAACCTCGCGGTGTCGCTCCACGCCGTGACCAAGGCGGTGCGCGACGAGCTAGTGCCGATCAACAAGCGCTACGGCATCGACGAGCTGCTCGCCGCCTGCGCCGCCTATCCCGGCACGAACAACGCGCGGCGGATCACCTTCGAATATGTCATGCTCAAGGACCGGAACGACAGCGACGACGACGCCCGCGAGCTCGTCCGGCTGATCCGCCAGTACCGGCTGCCGGCCAAGGTCAACCTGATCCCGTTCAACCCGTGGCCTGGATCGGACTATCTCTGCTCGGAGCCCGACCGTATCGCCCGCTTCGGCGCCATCGTCTTTGCCGCCGGCATCTCGGCCCCGGTCCGACGCCCGCGCGGCCGCGACATCATGGCGGCGTGCGGCCAGCTCAAATCCTCGTCGGAGAAGACCAGCCGCGCCGAGCTCGACCGGCGGGCGGCGGCGAAGGAAGCCGGCTGGACCACCGCCGGCTGACCGGCCGCGCCTTGCGCCGCCGGCCGTCGTCCAGCATGACGGCACCGCATGTACCTCCTCCGCCGCCTGTTCGACCGCATGATCCGCGAGGGCGAACTTACGGTCGTCGACCATCGCGGCCGCGCGCACCGCTTCGGCGCGTCGTCGCCGCGGCTGAAGCCGGTGACCTTCCGCCTGACCGACGCCCGGAGCGCGCGCGCCATCGCGCTTGGGCCGGCGATCGGTGCCGGCGAAGCCTATATGAACGGCACGCTGGTCATGGTCGCTGGCGACATCAGGGAGCTCGTCGACCTGGTGACGTACAACGTCCGCTGGGACCGGGCCAATCCGGTGCGCTTCGGGCTGTGGCGGCAGGCGGCGCTGGCGGCGCGGCTCGACCAGGTCAACTTCGCGCGGCGGGCGCGGCGCAACGTCGCCCATCACTACGACTTGTCCGATCGGCTGTACGACCTGTTCCTCGACGCCGACCGGCAGTATAGCTGCGCCTATTACGACGATCCCGGCGACGGCCTCGACACCGCGCAGGCGCACAAGAAGGCGCACATCGCCGCCAAGCTCGCCCTTGCCCCCGGGCAGCGAGTGCTCGACATCGGCTGCGGCTGGGGCGGGATGGCGCTCTACCTGCACCGCGTCGCCGGGGTCGACGTCACCGGCGTCACCCTGTCGGTCGAGCAGCTGAAGGTCGCCCGCGCGCGCGCTGCGGCGGCGGGCGTCGCCGACCATGTCCGCTTCGAACTGGTCGACTATCGCGCGCTGACCGGCAGCTACGACCGGATCGTCTCGGTCGGTATGTTCGAGCATGTCGGCCTGCCGCACTACCGTCAGTTCTTCGACAAGGTCCACGCGCTGCTCGCGCCCGACGGCGTCGCGCTGATCCATTCGATCGCGCGCGCCGACGGGCCGGGGGCGACCGATCCGTTCACCGCCAAATATATCTTCCCCGGCGGCTATTCGCCGGCGCTGTCGCAGATCGTGCCGGCGATCGAGAAGGCGTGGCTGTGGATCACCGACATCGAGGTGCTGCGGCTCCATTATGCGCTGACGATCGAGGAGTGGTACGCGCGCACGGTCGCCGCGCACGACGCGATCGTCGCGCTCTACGACGAGCGTTTCTACCGGATGTGGCTGTTCTACCTGGCGGGCGCAATCGCCGCGTTCCGCAACGACGGTCATATGAACGTCCAGATCCAGCTGACCCGCCGCCGCGACGCGTTGCCGATCACGCGCGACTATATGGCGGCGGCCGAAGTACGCTACCGTGCACTCGGCTGACAATATTGGATAAAAGGCCGCGGACGGGAAACGCTTTGCCGTCCGATCCATTCTAGACGGACGGCATAAAATGCCGAGCGACGCTGCACCCGACCGCCTGATTGTACGTTAAGGCTCATATCTATTTTGAAGGCCTGATCTTGCCGCCACCTATCGCCAGCGAAGTGTATTTTCCGGTCACGGCGACGCCGCAGGCGATGGCCGATCGCCGCGACATCTCGATGGCGGCGTTCGAGCGGACGCGGATGCCGATGGTGATGACCGATCCGCGCCAGGCCGACAACCCGATCGTGATGTTCAATAACGCCTTCGTCCAGCTGTGCGGCTATGCGCCCGACGAGATCATCGGCCGCAACTGCCGGTTCATGCAGGGTCCGGGAACCGATCCGGTCGAACTCGAGCGGGTGCGCGAGGCGATCGGTTCGCAGCGCGACGTGACGGTCGAGCTGCTCAACTATCGCAAGGACGGCAGCAGCTTCTGGAACCAGTTGTTCGTCAGCCCGATCCACGACGAAGACAGCACGCTGATCTATTTCTTCGCCTCGCAGCTCGACGTCTCCGAGCAACGGCGGATGCGGACGGTCGAGTCGGGCGAGCACCGGCTGCTGCGCGAGGTCGATCACCGGGCGAAGAACGCGCTGGCGCTGGTTCAGGGCATCGTCCGCCTGACCCGCGCCGATACCGCAGAGTCGTACTCGCGCTCGGTCCAGGGCCGGGTCGACGCGCTGGCGCAGGCGCACAGCATCCTGTCGGAGGCGAAATGGCACGCCGTGCCGCTGAGCCGGCTGGTCCAGGCGGGGCTGGCGCCGTTCGGGCATACGCGGTCGTCGACCGACGGTCCCGACGTGATGATCGGTGCCGCCCAGGTGCAGCCGCTCGTCCTGCTGCTCCACGAACTGATCGCCAACGCCGCGGAACACGGTAGCCTGTCGGTGCCGGAGGGGACGATCGTCGTGCGGTGGCGCGAGGACGCCGAGCAGATCACCCTCGTCCTCGGCGAGCACGGCGGTCCGCCGCCGGCCGAGCGCCGGACGCCGGGCTTCGGCCTGACGATGGTCGACGCCTTCGTCCGCCGCCAGCTCCGCGGCAGCGCGGCGTTCGATTGGCGTCCGGAAGGGCTCGAGACGACGTTGATGGTGCCTGTCGAGCGGCACGAGTCGACCCCTTCCACCCTCTCCCCTTGAGGGAGAGGGACAGCCGCGGAACGCGGCCGGGAGTGGGGGCGGGTGGCGGCGAGGTTCGGGCCCTCTCCCTCGAAGGGAGATGACGCGGCTGCGCCCGCCGGTGCGGGTGCACCAAGGGGCGGAGGCGTTCTGGCCTGTCTGCCGGCTCCTGGTCCCGTCCGGTCACGACGAGGGGGTCCGGCGACATTGGCTGGCGGATCGGCGTGCGGGAACTGGTCGCTTGCGGTGGCTTAGGCCGCGTGCGCTCGGTGTTTTGCGCGTCGTTACGCTTGGGGTACGCCGTCGTTGCGCTTGTGCGCTAATCCGGCCCCCGCACGCTCGTGACCCGCACCGGCGGGAACCAACCGCCGGCAGGAGCCCGCCCGGCTGAAATCAGCAGCCGGACGCACACCCCAGTTAACCAGGCAAGTCCTATAAGTCAAGCGAAAGTGCGTTGTAGGATATCTCGTCAGTCGAACATCGTGCCGTAGGCACGGCGTGCGCGGTCTTTCCAGTGGCCGCGGTGATAGGCGTCGGAGGCGAGCAGCGGCATGACCGAGCCGGCCTCGGCGAAGACCATCTGCTCCTGCGTCGTCTCGACCTTGCCCCAGCTCGCCGCCTCCTTGAGCGTCGACGACGAGCAGGCGCCGTCGCGGACGTCGGCGACGGTGATCTGGACGGCGTATTTGTGCATCTTGACGTCGTCGTGGCCGAGGATCTCGGCGCAGACGACGGTGTCCTGGATGAAGTTCTT
>CAXUEV010000027.1:0-12659 GCA_964250105.1 uncultured Sphingomonadaceae bacterium | reverse complement strand
CAGACAGGGCCAGAACGCCTCCGCCCCGTGGTGCCACCCGCACCGGCGGGCGCAGCCGCGTCATCTCCCCTCGAGGGAGAGGGCCCGAACCTCGCCGCCACCCGCCCCCGCTCCCGGCCGCGTTCCGCGGCTTTGCCCCTCCCTCAAGGGGAGGGGGTAGGAAGAAAGGAGAGGGTGGCGATTCACCTATGCAAACAGTTGGGCCGCCGCGCGTTGTCGACGCCATCACGCTCCGAATGCGCCGTCAGCACGCGAGCGATCAAAAGGACGATACGAATGAACGGCCTATGCGAAATTTCCCGTCGGGGGATATTGGTCGGGGGCGCGGCGACGGCGGCGCTGGCGACCGTGTCGGTCGCGGAGGCACAGCCCGCGCCGCAGCCGCAGCCGGCGACGATGAAGGTGACGATGACGGTCAATGGCCGGCGCCGTTCGCTCGACGTCGATACCCGCACCACCCTGCTCGACGCGCTCCGCGAGAACCTGCAGCTGACCGGCTCGAAGAAGGGCTGCGACCACGGCCAGTGCGGCGCCTGCACCGTGCTCGTCGGCGGCACGCGCATCAATTCCTGCCTCAGCCTCGCGGTGATGCACGAGGGCGACGCGATCACGACGATCGAAGGGCTCGGCACGCCCGACAAGCTCCACCCGATGCAGGCGGCGTTCATCAAGCACGACGGCTTCCAGTGCGGCTATTGCACGCCGGGGCAGATCTGCTCGGCGGTGGCGGTGCTCGGCGAGATCGCGGCGGGCATCCCCAGCCACGCGATGGCGGACGTAGCCGCCCGGCCACAGCTCACCAACGACGAGCTGCGCGAGCGGATGAGCGGCAACATCTGTCGCTGCGGCGCCTATTCGAACATCCTCGAGGCGATGACCGAAGTGGCTGGGACCGAAGTCGCGGGGACCGAAGTCGCGGGGACCGAAGTCGCAGGAGTGGTCGCATGAAGCCGTTCACCTACGAGCGGGCGAAGACGCCGGCCGCAGCCGCCGCGATCGTCGCCGACCGGCCGGGCGCCAAGTTCATCGCCGGCGGCACCAACCTGCTCGACCTGATGAAGCTCGAGATCGAGACGCCGACCCACCTCGTCGACGTCCAGGACCTGAAGCTCGACCGCATCGAGCCGACCCGCGACGGCGGCCTCCGGATCGGGGCCAACGTCACCAACACCGCGCTCGCCTCCGACGACCGCGTCCGCCGCGACTATGCCGTGCTGACCCGCGCGATCGTCGCCGGCGCCAGCGGCCAGCTGCGCAACAAGGCGAGCACCGCCGGCAACATCCTCCAGCGCACCCGCTGCCCCTATTTCTACGACACCAACCAGCCGTGCAACAAGCGCCAGCCCGGATCGGGCTGCGCCGCGATCGGCGGCTATTCGCGCCAGCTGGCGGTGATCGGCACGTCGGCCGCCTGTATCGCCACCTTCCCCGGCGACATGGCGGTGGCGCTGCGCGTCCTCGACGCCGGCGTCGAGACGGTGACTCCGCAGGGGACGACGCGCACGATCGCGATGGCCGATTTCCACCGCCTGCCCGGCGACACGCCCCAGTTCGACAACACACTCGAGCGCGGCGAGCTGATCACCGCGGTGACGCTGCCGAAGCCGCTCGGCGGCAGGCATTTCTACCAGAAGGTGCGCGACCGCGCGTCCTATGCCTATGCGCTGGTCTCGGTCGCGGCGGTGATCCAGCCCGACGGCACCGGCCGCGTCGCGGTCGGCGGCGTCGCGCACAAGCCGTGGCGGGTCGAGGCGGCCGAGGCGGCGCTGCCGCAGGGCGCGCGCGCCGTCGCCGGGCGGTTGATGGCTGGCGCCATGCCCACGGCCGACAACGCGTTCAAGGTGCCGCTCGTCGAACGCACGCTCGCCGCCGTGATCGCCGACGCCGGCATGGAAAGGCACGCAGCATGAAGTTCGACACGCCCGCGGGCACCAACCCGATCGACCGGCTGAAGATCGTCGGCAAGCCGACCGACCGGATCGACGGCAAGTTCAAGACCACCGGCACCGCGCCCTATGCCTATGAGCGCCACGACGTCGCGCCGAACCAGGCGTACGGCTATATCGTCGGGGCCGCGGTCGCCAAGGGGCGCATCGTCGGCATGGACACGCGCGCGGCGAAGGCGGCGCCCGGCGTTATCGCCGTCGTGACGACGCTCGACTTCCCTGCACCGCTGCCCCTTGGCAAGATGAATATCGCGCACCTGTTCGGCGGGGCCGATGTCGCGCATTATCACCAGGCGATCGCCGTCGTCGTCGCCGAGACGTTCGAGCAGGCGCGCGCGGCGAGCAGCCTGATCCGCACCGATTACGTGCGCGCCTCCGGCAAGTTCGATCTCGCCCGGGAGGCGCCGAACGCACCGCTCGAGGGCGGAAGCAGCGGCGAAGGCTCGGCCGCGCCGGCGATCGACCGCGTCGGCGACTTCGCCACCGCCTTCGCCGCCGCGCCGGTCAAGATCGACCGGACCTACACCACGCCCGACGAGAGCCACGCGATGATGGAGCCGTTCGCGACCATCGCCGCCTGGGAAGGCGAGAAGCTGACGGTGTGGACCTCGAACCAGATGATCGACTGGAGCAAGGGCTCGCTCGCCACGACGCTGTCGCTCAAGCCCGAGAATGTCCGCATCGACTCGCCGTTCATCGGCGGCGGCTTCGGCGGCAAGCTGTTCATCCGCGCCGACGCGGTGCTCGCGGCGCTCGGCGCAAAGGCGGCCGGCCGCCCGGTCAAGCTCGCGATGCAGCGCCCGCTGATGATCAACAACTCGACGCACCGCCCGGCGACGATCCAGCGCGTGCGCTTGGGCGCCACCCGCGACGGCCGGCTGACCGCGATCGCCCATTCGTCGACCAGCGGCAACCTGCCCGACGGCACGCCCGAGACCGCCGTGTCCCAGACCAAGCTGTTCTACGCCGCGCCGAACCGCGAGACCTATATGAAGCTGGCGGTGCTCGACCTGCCCGAAGGCAACGCGATGCGCGCACCGGGCGAGGCGCCGGGGCTGATGGTGCTCGAGATGGCGATGGACGAACTCGCCGAGGCGCTCGCCATGGATCCGGTCGCGCTGCGCATCGTCAACGATACCCAGGTCGACCCCGAAAAGCCCGGCCACCCCTTCTCCGAGCGGCATTATGTCGAATGCCTGCGCACCGGCGCCGAGCGCTTCGGCTGGTCGCGGCGCAACGCGAAGCCGGGCCAGGTCCGCGACGGCAAGTGGCTGGTCGGCATGGGCGTGGCGGGCGGCTTCCGCAACAACCAGCTCGCCAAGTCGGCGGCGCGCATCCGGCTGGAGAAGAACGGGCGGCTGACGGTCGAGACCGACATGACCGACATCGGCACCGGCACCTACACGATCCTCGCCCAGACCGCGGCCGAGATGATGGGCGTCGGCGTCGACGACGTCACCGTCAGGCTCGGCGACAGCGACTTCCCCGTGTCGGCCGGCTCGGGCGGACAGTGGGGGGCCAACAACTCGACCGCCGGCCTCTACGCCGCCTGCCTCAAGCTGCGCGAGGCGGTGGCGCAGCGGCTCGGCTTCGCCGCCGCCGACATCGCCTTCGCCGACGGCAAGGTCGCCGCCGGCGGCCGCGTCGCCTCGCTGAAGGACGCCGCCAGGGCCGGCGCTCTCGTCGGCGAAGACGGCTTCGATCCGACCGACATGGGCAAGCGCTGGCAGCAGTCGACCTTCGCCGGCCATTTCGTCGAGGTCGGGGTCGACATGTATACCGGCGAGACCCGCATCCGCCGCATGCTCGCGGTGTGCGATGCCGGGCGCATCATCAACCCCAAGACCGCGCGCAGCCAGGTGATCGGCGCGATGACGATGGGCGTTGGCGCGGCGCTGATGGAGGAGCTGGCGGTCGACAAGCGCTTCGGCTTCTTCGTCAACCACGACCTCGCCAGCTACGAGGTGCCGGTCCACGCCGACATCCCGCATCAGGATGTGATCTTCCTCGACCATCCCGACGACAAGTCGTCGCCGATCAAGGCCAAGGGTGTCGGCGAACTCGGGCTCTGCGGCGTCGGCGCGGCGATCGCCAACGCCATCTACAACGCGACCGGCGTCCGCGTGCGCGACTATCCGATCACGCTCGACAAGCACCTCGAGAAGCTGCCCGCGATCGTCTGAACGAAGGAGGCGGCGACGAGGAGCCCACCCGTGACGGTCAAGGCCATCCTGTTCGACATCGACGGCACGCTCGTCGATTCGAACGATCAGCACGTCGTCGCCTGGGACGAGGTCTTCCGGGCCGAAGGCTGGACGTTCGACCGCCAGGTCATCCACGATCAGATCGGCAAGGGCGCCGACATGCTCGTCCCGACGCTCCTGCCCGACGCGGACGAGGCGACGCCCAAGCGGCTCGGCGAGGCGCACGGCAGGATCTTCAAGGCCAGGTTCCTCGACGCGGTCGAACCCTTCGCCGGCGCCCGCGACCTGCTCGCCCGCGCCCACGCGAGCGGCCGCCAGGTGGTGCTCGCGTCATCCGCCTCCAAGTCCGAAGTCGACCATTATCTCGACCTGCTCGACGCCCACGACCTCGTCGCCGCGACTACCAGCGCCGACGACGTCGAGCATACCAAGCCCGCTCCCGACATCTTCGCCAAAGCGCTCGGCAAGGTGTCGCCCGTTGGCCACGACGAGGCCATCGTCGTCGGCGACACACCGTACGACATCGAGGCCGCGGCCAAGTGCGGCATACGCACCGTGGCGCTCCGATCGGGCGGCTTCGGCGATGCCGCCCTGCGCGACGCGGGCGCAGCCGCCATCTACGACGACACGGCCGCACTCCTCGCGGACTTCGATAACTCCCTCCTCAACAGCTGACGCCCACCGCGAAAAGCCGGGTGCGTCGAGTTCGCCCCAAATACGGCGGGTTGATGGGTTTTCGTACGACGATCAGAGCAGGATGATCTGTGCTGATTCACTATTTTCATTCGTCTTCAAACAACTTGCTCGCGTCAGTCCGCTCTGCCTGACAATACATTCGGCAATTGATCTGCCCAGGACATTTTACGATCAGCGTTGATACTCTCGGCCTCGTTCGATAGTCCATGGTCGCAGCCTATCCGAACCCAGAGGCGGAAGGGGGGAGAGTGATGCGCCGCTGGAGCCCAGACCCGATGACAGCCATCCGCAGCGGCTGCACTCGCCTTGATCGCGGCGACGCCTGCCCTTGCTCAGACGCCCGCCGAAGCGGATCTGGCCGCACTGGTCCGCGCGCAGGCCGCCGAGATCGCCGCGCTCAAGGCCCGGCTCGATCGGCCGAAAGCGGCGTCCGCCCCGGCACCGTCGGCCGTGGTCGCCGGCTCAGGCGTCTCGGCTCCGGTACAATCGGCGCAGGCCGGTCCCCTGCGGACGCTGCCCTTCGCGCCGCAGCTGGCGCCGCCTGGCCCCGCCGACCGCGACATGACGCAGTCGATCGCCGCGCGCGACAATCCCTCGGGTCTGACGACCGAATGGGGCGCGGGCCTGCCGGTGTTTCACTCGGCCGACGGCATCTATAGCTTCAAGCCGCGCGGTCGCATCCTGACCGATGTCAGTTCGAGCTTCGGGTCGAAATACGGCGGTCGCAACATCACCACGACGGGGATGCGCGCGCTGCGCCTCGGCCTCGAAGGCGGGGTCGGCACGCATTTCCTCTACCAGTTCGAGACCGACTTCTCGGAAAACCAGGTCGACATCGTCACCGCCTTCGTCGGCTGGCGAGACCGTATCAGGCCCGGGCTCGATTATGATATCCGCGCCGGGCATCTGTTCCACGATCGCGGATTCGAGGGCTCGACCGGCTCGGACTCGACGCCGCTCCTCGAACGGACGACGGTCGCCACCGCGATCATCCCGCAACGCGGGTTCTACGGCCTCGGCCTGATGTCGCGCGTTTCTGGAAGACCGGGCATGCCTCGATCTCGGTCACGGGAGACAGGATCGACGGGGTGCAGGCGGTCGGCGACAGCCGCATCGCCATGGCCCGGGCGCATTGGAACCCGGTCAAGTCCGACACTGGGGCGCTCCATCTCGGCGCCTGGGGCTTCGACGAATCGCTGTCGTCGGTCGCCGGCACGCTCACGCGCAGCACGGTGATCGGCGGCCGCTTCAACGGCGCGCTGCGCGTGTCCAGCGGCCCGCTCGCCGGCGGCACCGGCACCACCGGCTACGGCTTCGAACTTGGCGGCTATCGCAGGCCGTTGTGGCTGATGGCCGAAGCCGGCCGCCGCAACGCACGGCTCGACGCAGGCCGTGCCGATTCGTCAGCAAGCGTGGAGCGCGTCCGGCGGGCTGTTCCTAACCGGCGACCTGCCGCCGTACAATCCGCGCCTCGGCAGCTTCGGCCAGCCCAAGGTGCTGAAGCCGACCTTCGACGGCGGGATCGGCGCGATCGAACTCACCGCGCGCTACGAGAACCTCGACTACACCGACCTGCTGACCGGCGGCGACGGCTGGGCGGCGACGGTCGGGGTCAACTGGTATTTGAACAGCTTCACCCGCTTCCAGGTGAACGCGATCCATTGGAACACCGACAATCGCGACGGCGCCTATGTCGGCCGCGACGACGGCGAGACGATCAGCGCACGTGTCGGGGTCACTTTCTGATCTCCCCTCCCGTCGACAGGATGATGCGATGAACCTCGCGCTGCTCGGCTTCCTGAGGGTCGCCACGTTCATGACGCTGATCATGACCAAGAAGATGACGCCGCTCGTCGCGCTGATCGTGATCCCCTCGGTCTTCGGCGTCCTGGCGGGCGACGCCGCGGGGCTCGGTGCGATGATGATCGACGGCATCAAGAACCTCGCACCGACCGGCGTCATGCTGTTGTTCGCGATCCTGTTCTTCTCGACGATGACCGACACCGGGCTGTTCGATCCGCTGGTCGGCCGCTTGATCCGGATCGTCCACGGCGATCCGATGCGGATCCTGATCGGCACAGTCGTGCTGTGCGCGCTCGTCAGCCTCGATGGCGACGGCTCGACGACCTATATCATCACGATCGCGGCGCTGCTGCCGCTCTACAAGCGCTTCGACATGAACCGCCTGTACCTCGTCTGTCTGCTGATGACGACGATCGGCATCATGAACCTGACGCCGTGGGGCGGGCCGACCGCGCGCGCGGCAAGCGCGTTGAAGCTCGATCCGGCGACATTGTTCCTGCCGCTTATCCCTGGCATGATCGCCGGCCTCGCGTTCCTGATCGGCTTGGCGATGTACTTTGGCCGTAAGGAACGCGCGCGCATCGGCACGGTCGGGATCGCCGCCACCGCCGACATCGGCGACATGGCCGTCTCGCAATATCCCGAGGCACGCCGCCCCCGGCTGATCTGGTTCAATGCGGCGCTCGTCGTCGCGCTGTTGACGTTGCTGGTATGGGGCCTGCTGCCGCTGTCGGTGCTGATGATGCTGGCGTTCGCCATCGCGATGATCGTCAACTATCCGAGCGTCGCCGACCAGAAGGAGCGCATCTCGGCCCATGCCGGCAACGTGCTGGCGGTCGTGTCGCTGATCTTCGCCGCGGGCATCTTCACCGGCATCCTCGGCGGCACCGGGATGGTCGAGGCGATGAGCAAGCAGGTCGTCGGCTTCATCCCGCCCGCGCTCGGACCCTATATGGCGCCGATAACCGCCCTGATCAGCCTGCCGGCCACCTTCATCATTTCGAACGACGCATTCTATTTCGGCATGCTGCCGATTCTCGCCGAGGCGGGCGCGCACTACGGCGTGGCACCCGCAGCGATCGCACGCGCCTCGCTGATGGGACAGCCGGTCCATCGGCTCAGCCCGCTGGTGCCATCGACCTATCTCCTGGTCAGCCTCGTCGGCATCGATCTCGCCGATCACCAGCGTTTCACGCTCGTCCCCGCGGCCTTGGTGTGCCTCGTGATGACGCTGGTCGGCATGATCGCGCTGGCCTTCCCGTTCGTCGCCTGATCGGCGTGGTGCCGGGGAGCATCGGCAGCGTCTGACTACCAGAAGCGGCTGCCCGGTACGCCCTTGAACGGGCCGGCGAGGTCGGAGGTGATCCAGCCGCCGTAGAAGCCGCCGGGCTGGGGAACGACTCGTTCGCCGTCCACCGAGCATGTATCGAACGGCGCAGCGTAGAAGGCGATATGATCGCGCAGACAGGCAAACGCCGGCGTCGGCGCGGGATAGCTCCACGCCGCGTCCCGGAGAATCTCGCCCGCAACCTCGACATCATAATAGATCGCCTGCCCCTTCCACTCGCAGAAGGAGCCGTGTTGCGAGCGGCGCAGTGCGGACATGAGGATGTCGGATTGTGGCAGATAATAGCTCGGGGGATGGCTCGTCTCGAGCGTACGGACAGCGGCGCGGCTATCGGCGACCACGAGACCGCGATGTCCGATGCGGATACGCCGGCCCGTCTGCTCGGGGATGGCCGGGCGCGGATAGGCCCACACGCTCTCCTGCCCCGGACCCGCGATCTGGGGCGCGGGTCTCACCGGTGCTCGATCCGTCGGACGAGCGCCTGCAGCGTCGGCCGGGCGCGAAGGAACAGGCGATAGGCGCGCTCCAGACCCGCGAGCACGACCGGATTGCGAGCCGCAAGCCCGAGGGGTCGCAGCAGCGGGATGGCGCGCCACATCGCGGCGAAGGCGGCCGCGCCCGACAGCATCTGCCCATCCTCGCGTGCGTGGAACCTCGCAAGCAGTGCACCGCGGTCGATCGGGCAGTTACCTGCCAGATCGCTCGCATCGACGAATGCGATCGCGCCACGGCGGTCGAGACGGCGCATCAACGCGAGTTCTCGGGCACAGAGCGGACACGCGCCGTCGTGCCACACCGTCAGGCTCGTCACGCGGCAGGCGCCGACGCTCGGTTCCGCTCCCAGATCTCCTCGGCGAGCAACGTCGCGAAGCCGAGCCAGGCGACGTAAGGCACTCCCGTCAGCGCAGCGGTCCGATCGACCCGGGCGGCAACCGCCACATAGCCGGCGCCGCTCGCTACCATCGCGGCCGACGCCGCCGCGCTTGGCCCGAGCTGCTTCCGACGGAAGAAGACCTCGGTCCAGCCCCCGATCATCCCGATGTTGAGCACCCACAATCCAATTGCCAGATTACGCGACGGGCTGTCAGCTTTTCGGAGCAGCCTGTAGCCGCCAACGGCTAGACTGGATTCAACGACAGGCCAGACACCACCGAATACCAGATCGGGCGGGGTATAGCTCGGCTTGTCGAGCCGCTTATACCAGCGCCGGATACGAGGATGAAGGGGGTCGGGCGCGTTGCGCATGGCAAGCACGGCCGTCAAGCCGAGCGCTGCCGCCACGATCCCTAGGGATGCTCCACGCGAAAATCCCGAGACGTTGCGCTTATCGCTCGCCGCGTTCACGCTGTTAAAACCATCCGGTACAATTTCGCGCGTCTTGTATCGGCCATGTCCATCGTCCTCGCGCCGGACGTGGTGTCCGCTGGCAGCATAGCGAAACAGCGCCTGCGACGTTCCTCAAGACGCTCGCCATTCGACAAGCCGCGAGTGTACGCCGACAAAGAGGATGTTGGCATGCTCGCGCACCACCTGCCGAGACAGGTCGCCTGGGTGGCGGTCATCACGCCTGCCGCGACATAGTCCGACAGCGCCAAGAACAGGCTCGCCATTCGCCGGATTGAGAACACCGGCGCGGCGGCGACCGAGGCAGCAGCCCCTCGAACCGTTCGCCGCTTTCCGGCAGTTGGGCCAAGACGCAGGGCGATCCGGCGTCGACCTCGGCGCCGATATGATGCGCGACCAAGCGGATGATCCGCTCGGCCTGCGCCGGCGCCAGGCGCTCGCCCGCGTCCGCCATGCCGTCGATGAGCCGGTCGACCCAGACCTTGCCGTCCGCGTTCAGCATGACCTCGGTGACCTGAGGGTCGACGAGCAGCGCACCGATCGCTGGCCCCAGCGCGCTACGCAGCATCGCGGTGCCGCCTTAGCGACGAGGATCGAGGGCTGGGTCACGGCGATCTCCGGGCCACCCTGCGACGATCGCGGCGTTGGAGACAGCTAAAGAATTCGAAGATCGGCGACCCGCAACAGCGAAATTGATCGCGCGTAGCGGCGGCAGCGGGCGGCTACTTAGAGGCTGGGCAGTTTATTCGGCGTAGAAAGCTCGCGATTGGTTTTGCCCTAGCAGACGCGGATAAAGCGGCGCTCTCCAGCGAATCAACTTGACGCTGGTCGATTTTGGAAAGTGCTTGATGACTTCTACCACGAATGTGACCACGAGTGTCGACTGTGCGGCGAGGCTTCGAGTTCAGCGCCTTGATCACATTCGTGGTACAAATGATCCCACGGACGCTCTCCGGGAAGGCGCGCACGCATCCGGCTACGTTATTACGCTCTTGCAAATACGTAATAATTGTTTAGGATTATCGGATGCACGATTCTCCCGTTTCCCACCTTGCGCGGCTTAGCGTCAGCTTGCCGGCCGAGCTCTTCGAGCAGCTCGACACGATGGTCGGTGAGCGCGGCCTAGCGAGCCGGTCGCAGATGATCGCCGAGCTGATTCGGCACGAGCTGACCCGACACCATCGCGAACGTCTTGGCGGAACTCTGGCTGGCACGATCACGCTCGTCTATCGCGCCGACAGCGGCCGCGTACGGCAGGCGGTGGCGATCGCGCAACTTGCCTATGTGACGGAGATCATCTCGGCACAGAACGTCTTCCTCGAGGACGATCAATGCCTTGAAGTACTGCTCGTGCAGGGTCCGACCGCGCGATTGCAGAAGCTGTGCGACGACCTGCGGCGGGTGCGCGGCGTCCAGCAGATCACGCTGGTCACGACGACGGCGCTGCTGCCGCCGCTTCACGCGCACGGCGCGTCCGAGGACATCATGCTCAAGGAGCAGTGTGGATGAGCACGAGCGATCCTTCGTCCGCACGGATACATGCCCGGGCGCAGGCCGGTGCTCGCGTGGCGGCGATGCCAGTACTGCCGGCCTCGGCGACGTCCGATCTGCCTGCCGGGATCGATCCGACGACGATGCTTTGGGAGGAGGTCGTCGCGCCTGGCGGCTATGCATCGCACCGCCTCGATCGCGGTGCGCGGCTGCGGCTAGTGGACACGGCCGGCGACGCCTGCGTTTCGCTGCTCCTCTTCAATGCCGCGCAACCGGCAGAGCGGCTGAACGTCGCCGATACCGCCAAGGTCCAGTGGAACGCGTATGTGCGCGCGGGCGCGCTGCTGCTGTCCGACATGGGTCGGCCGCTCGCCTCGATCCTGACGGACGAAGCCGAAACGCACGACATGTTCTGCGGTCCGTCGACTGCGCCGTCGAACGCGCGTCGCTATGGCGACGGCACCAACTACGGTCCGCACCCCAACGCCCGCGACCGTTTCCTCATCGCGCTCGCCAAACACGGTCTCGGGCGCCGCGACCTCCACCCGTGCCTGAGCCTGTTCAAGGGCGTCCGGATCGCGCCCGACGGCGCGGCGATCCCGGACGTCGGACCGTTCACACCGGGTCGTGCGATCGTGCTGCGCGCGGAGATGGACCTGATCGTGATCCTCGCAAATTGCCCGCACATACTCGATCCGCGGCCGGACTACCGGGTGTCGCCGGTCCGTATCAGCGCCTGGCGCGGTCCGCCCACCGCGCCCGACGATCCGATCCGCAACAGCGGACCGGAGGCTGCGCGCGCCTTCCTCAACGTCGACGACTATCTCGCCAGGTGATGCGATGACCAGCGCGCTTTTGTTTTCCGCCGGCGACGTTGTGCACGACGAGGTCGTGCCGGCGCGCGCACCTTGGTTGCACGCCCTGCGCAAGGGGCAGACACTGCGGATCGTCGATCTGCACGGAAATCAGGCGGTCGATTTCCTCGCCTATAATCTCGACAACGACGCCGAGCGGTATAGCGCGCAGGCCACTATCGCCGCGCAGGCCAACATCTTCCTGCGCCTCGGTTCGGTGCTGATGTCGAGCGAGGGCCGGCCGATGATGACGATCGTTTCGACCGACGTCGCCTATCACGACACTATCGGCGGCGCCTGCTCGTGCGAATCTAACACGCTCCGTTACGGCCATCACACCAAGGCGCAGCATTCCTGTGTCGACAATTTCCTCGACGCGAACTCACGCGACGGACGCGGCAAGCGCGACATGGTCTCGAACGTCAACTGGTTCATGAATGTGCCGGTCGAGCCGGACGGAACACTCGGCATCGTCGACGGCATCTCGGCCGCCGGTCTCCATGTCGCGGTGCGCGCGGAGATGGACCTGCGCATTATCGTCTCGAACTGTCCGCAGGTGAACAATCCCTGCAACGGCTTCAACCCGACGCCTGTGCGCATGATCGTAACCGCGTGAACGCTCGAACGGTTGGCCCAGTGTTGAGCAAGGTACTGGTCGCCAATCGCGGGGCGATCGCATGCCGGATCGTGCGCACGCTGCGCTGCATGGGCATCGCATCAGTCGCCGTGTTCAGCGATGCGGATGCCGGCTCGGCGCATGTCGGGATGGCCGACGAGGCGGTGCGGCTGGGCCCCGCGCCGGCCGCCGAGAGCTATCTGCGCGGCGACCTGATCCTCGCCGCCGCGCGTGCGACTGGTGCCACGGCAATTCACCCTGGCTACGGCTTTCTGAGCGAGAACGCGGACTTTGCCGAAGCGTGCGAGGCCGCCGGCGTCGTCTTCATCGGCCCGACGCCGGCGACGATCCGGGCTT
>CAXUEV010000026.1:0-12860 GCA_964250105.1 uncultured Sphingomonadaceae bacterium | reverse complement strand
TGTCAATCGGCGCGCAAAGTTGACCCCGGATCGGCGTCGAACATTGACCCCCATGAGCTTTGGGAGTGGGTTGTCCCGGTAGTCCATAGGAGGGACCCGCGGCCGGCACCGCGCCCGGCCACGGGGGCTGGCGGTGGCGGCCGTGGGAGGTTCCTGTGGACCACCGGGGCAACCCGCGGGGAGTTGGGGTCAGGCGGCTTCGCGGCTCTTGAACCGCCAGCTTTCGTTGCCGGTCTCGACGATGTCGCAGTGGTGCGTCAGGCGGTCGAGCAGCGCCGTCGTCATCTTGGCGTCGTCGAACACCGACGGCCATTCGCCGAACGCGAGGTTGGTGGTGACGATCACCGAGGTCTGTTCGTAGAGCCGCCTGACGAGGTGGAACAGCAGCTGGCCGTCCGACAGCGCGAACGGCAGGTAACCGAGCTCGTCGAGGATAACGAGATCGAGCCGCGACAGGTGGTCGGCGATCCGCCCGGGGCGCCCCGCACGCGTCTCTGGTGGCGTTCCATAAGGTCTCCTCAGGCTGTCGTAACGGGCGCAGTCGGCGCGCGGCTCGTGGCGCAGCCGCAGCGCGTCAGGGGTGACGATCGTCAGCGGCGCCGGCGGCTGACGCTGGCGCGTCAGGATGTTGAGCACGACGTCGCGGCTGACCGGCCCGGCGGCCAGCGCTTCGGCGCAGGCCGCCTCGGATAGGCCCGGACATAGAACATCCGGCTGTGGCAGAGCCGCATGTGCGCGACCTTCACCGTCGTCGTCACGCCCGCCAGCACGACGATCTCGTGGCTCCAGTCGAACTGGTAGGCCTCGCCGGGCGCGAAGCTCAGCGGTACATACGCCGCCGCCGCCGCCAGCGACCGCTCGCGCCGCCACGCGCCCGCATAGCGCCGCACCGCATCGTAGCCGCCGGCATAGCCGAGTTCCTGCAGCGCCTCGTAAATCCGCACCAGCGTCAGCCGCTCGCGCCGCGCCTTGCGCTCATTCGCCGCCAGCAGCCCGTCGAGATCGCTCGACCACGGCCCCAGCTTCGGCAGCGGCTGCACCGACCGGTCATAGACGAACGCCGTCTCGCCCGACCGAAGCACCTTGC
Source organism: uncultured Sphingomonadaceae bacterium (assembly GCA_964250105.1). Lineage (GTDB taxonomy): Bacteria > Pseudomonadota > Alphaproteobacteria > Sphingomonadales > Sphingomonadaceae > Polymorphobacter_B. The sequence goes on along the minus strand of CAXUEV010000026.1, from coordinate 11,773 downwards.
GCACCGTGTTGCGCGAGATCCCAAGGGCACGCGCGATCTCCTTGATCGACTTGCCCTTGACCAGCGCCTCGCGCCGGATCCGCGCCACCGTCTCCACCACCAGCATCCCCCGCTTCGCCCCTGCGCAAAGCACGAGAGCCTGAACCACCGTCGTTCAGGGGGTCAATTTTGCACGCCGATCACCCCTCAACAGGGGTCAATATTCCACGCCGATTCACAGCGGATTCCGTTCAGTCCGGGTCATAGCCGCAGGATGTGAAGTAGTTGGCGCATTCGTGAGGCTGGAAGAGATCGACCAGCTTGCCGATGAGGGACCACAGGCCGGAGACGGTCCGCTCGCCGGCCTTGCGGAGCATGGCCTTGAGGCGTGAGAAGGCCTTCTCGATGGGGTTGAAGTCGGGGCTGTAGGGCGGGAGGAACAGCAGGCGGGCGCCTGCTGCCTCGATAAGCGCGCGGACGCTGGCGCGCTTGTGGCTGGACAGGTTGTCCATGATCACGATGTCGCCGCGCCTCAGGTCTGGCACGAGGACCTGGTCGACATAGGCCTCGAACCAGTCGCCGTTGATCGGCCCGTCGAGTACCATCGGCGCTACCATGCCGGTCATGCGCAGACCTGCGACCAGCGTGGTCGTCTTGCGATGACCATGCGGGTAGCCCATCCGCAGCCGCTCGCCCCGGTGGCAGCGGCCGTGACTGCGGGTCATGTTGGTCGCCGTCCAGGTCTCGTCGATGAACACCAGCCGCTCGGGATCGAGATCGAGCTGGCCATCGAACCAAGCCTCGCGCGCGTTCAGGACGTCGGCGCGATCCTGCTCGGCCGCATGGCCGGTCTTTTTTTACGAGTAATCCCATGGCGCGCGAAGAAGCCGTGCAGCGTCGAGATCGCTACCGTCACGCCCGCTTGACCCAGCTCGCGGCGTAGCTCGTCCAGCGTGATGTCGCGGCGCACCTCGTGCAGCGCCAGGACCGTGTCCCGATGCGCCTCGATCCGGCCTGATCGCGTATCCCCGCCCTGCGGCTTGGCGGCATAACCGCCCGTGCTGCGGCGCTGGTCGTGCCAGCGGATCACCGTCGCGGCCGCCACCCCGAACCGTCGAGCCGCAGCCCGACAACTCATCCCTTCATCAACCGCGGCCAGCGCTCGTGACCGAAGGTCCATCGATAACGGCTTGCCCATTCATGCCGGCCTCCATCCAGCCAGCACTCTGAATCACATCAGCGCATCCGTATGAATCCCCCTCGACGCACATCGGGCAGAAACTGCTCTAGCTGCCGCCAACTACATGAAGGGACTGAAAGCAGCTCGATAGCTGAAAGCTCGAGCTTAAGGAGCTTCTCCTCGAAGAGGTGCAGACAGGAGATACTCGCCTGCACCTCTTACGTTTAGCCGAACACGACCGTAGGCTTAGTCCGGCGGCGCATCGTCGACCCGACCAGACCAAAGCCGACGATCATCATCGCCCACGTCGCCGGCTCGGGCACCGCGCCAGCAGTGGCCAGCAGCAGCTGGCCGATTGCGGTCTGATCGGTATAGGCACCGTGTCCGAAGGTCCGGCCCTGCGCGTCGGTAAAGCTATCGACCTGGGTTGCCAGCGCGGCGACTTCGTCGGAGCCGCGGCCGTAAGCGAACAGCGGCACCAGACCATTGCCGTGGTTCGGGCCGAACCAGGCGTAGGCCGGAAGATTACCGGCACCATTGTCGACCAACGACTGGTACGGAACGGTCGCGCCGTCGGGGCCATACAGCAGGTGATCGTGATCGGCGGTGACGATGAGAAGAGTGTTGTCCCAGGTCGCGCTGGTGTCGGCGCGGTTGACCCAGTCGATCACCGACTGAACGTTGTCGTTCGAGGCGAGCGTCTCCTCGATTGTCCGCCCGAAGTTGTTGGCATGTTCGGCGCGATCAATCGCGCCGCCCTCGGACATAAGGTAGAAACCGTTACCGTTTTGGCTGAGGCGGTTCAGGGCGGCGAGCGTCAGGTCGGTCTGGCTCGGTGTGTTGGTCAGGAACGGCGTGGTAAAGGGGACGTAGGTGGAGACATCCGTGCCGAGGGCATCGCTGCGATTTGCCTGCGTGCTGTTGTCCGCTTGCATGATCATTGCCAGCTTGTCGGGAGCGACGACCGTGCCATTCGCATAGGCTTCGATACCGTCCTTGGTCTGCACCAGGGTCCAGTTCTCGGCGTTCTTACCCGACAGATTGGTGCCGTTCTTCAGGTCGTTCCACAGCGCGGGGCTGACCCAGCTATAGGCTGCCGGACGAGCCATGCCGTTGTTGTCGAAATCAGGATTGCCGGTGCCGCCGATGACATCGAGCGTTCCCGCCGAAAACATCTCGTCGGCGATTGCGAAATGATTGGCGCGGGCAAGATTATGGGTGCCACCAAATGCAGCCGGACTTGCATCGGCGAACTCGACTGTCGAGACGACGCCGGTCGCCTTGCCGGCCGCGTGCGCAGCCTGCGCCGATGTCATCAACGGGTCGCCGGCACCATTGACGTTGATTGCGTTGTTGTAGCTCTTGTTGCCATTAGCCAGCGCGGAAGCCGTTGGCGCCGAGTCCGGGTGGGCGTAGCGGCTATACTCGTAGCCGGCAAAACCTGCGGCGTAACTCGTGTACCCGGGCACGGTCGAGTTACCCGCGACCGGGGTCGTGTCCCAGTATTTTGCCGAGTTGTAGACGACGTCGACGTCCTGCCCGAGCGAGCCCGGCTGGTTGTTGGCGCTGCTATCGTGTCGCAGCGAATAGGTTGAAACCCCCAGGCTCTTCCAGCCCGCGCCGTCGGTCACCAGCGGCTTGCCAGCGAAGTCGCGGGCTGCGTCGTAGACCGAGTAACCGGCCCCGTCGTTAAGCAACACGATGATGTTTTTGACACCGACGATCGGCTGTGCGGCCATGACGGGTACGGCGAAGAACGATGCGGCGAGTAAGCCCAGCTTGAGATTCATGAAGTGACTCCTGTAATTTCCAGGCACAACTAGGCGTTAAGCTTTACTAACAAGTTTCAACCATATTGCGGTCATGTGACGTCTTGAGCCGCTGCCGGCCCGGTGGATCCGAGGGTAAGCTACGTGCGCCTGCCGCTCGAAGTCCATGGGGCTGAGATAGTCCAGGGTCGAGTGCCGGCGCGTCGGATTGTAGACGCGTTCGATGTAATCGAACACGTCGGCCTTTGCGTGATTGCGCATTCGGTACGTCTTGCGTGCGATACGCTCGGTTTTCAACGACGAGAAGAAGCTCTCCATCGCGGCGTTATCCCAGACGTTGCCTGACCGGCTCATCGAACAGGTCACCTGACGTGACCCCCGTCTTTCATCCAGCGGCAGCCAGAGGCCGACCGTTGTTTGAGGGTCCCCGGATTTTCCTTCAGTTTGAAGGTGAGCATCCGGACTTCATTTGGCGACCCGGAGGGTCGCAGCAGCAGCATATTCGTTCGGCGTCAGCCAGCCAAGCGACGTGTGAGGCCGGCTCTCGTTGTAGAAGCTTCGCCACGCCTCGATCTTGGCTCGGGCATCGGCCAGCGACAGGAACCAGTGCGCGTTCAAGCACTCGTCGCAAACGACCGTTGAACGATTCTGCGAAGGCGTTGTCGGTCGGCTTGCCCGGGCGGGAGAAGTCGAGCGTGACGCCGTTCTCGTAGGCCCAGCGGTCAAGTGCCTTCGAGATGAACTCCGGACCATTGTCCACCCGAATGCTCTTGGGCGAACCGCGCGTGCCGGCGAACGAGCCCTGCGCGGTATCGCCCTCGGCAGGAAGTCATGGCTGTTCGCCGGCTCCGACCGCGGTGGCCACGCGGGCGAGCGGCGCGGCGATCTGAGCCGCGCCCGGGGTCGCGCGGATTGCGGACCGCTGAAGCAGAGGCACCGGTGGGAGCGCTTCGGGGGGCACCGAGCTGCAACGCGTTCGTCATGAAGGACGGTGTCGTCGTCCGAACCGACTGATCAGCCTTGATGTTCGCCAGCGGTGATTACCGGAGCGGCACCACGCGGGACGGCGACGACGCCGCCCTACGGCAGGGGTTCGTCGCGATAGAGTTGCTGCATGACGAAGAACTCGTTGAACATCGTCCAGTCCTCAAAGATCTTTTCGCCCTTGATCGAGAAATGGCTGATGCCCCACATCCGCACCCGGCGGCCGGTCGGCGGGCCGTAAATGCCGTGGCCGGTATGCGTGCCGACGATCGACCAGCGGACGTTGACGACATAGCCTTCAGCGTCGTTGCCCATCCAGTAGACGTCGTCGACGCTGTAGGCGAGGTCGGGGAACATCGCCAGCCGGGCGACGATCGCGTGCATATAGTCGCCGATGCCGAACGACGCGCGTCCGCTCGGGCCGAACGCGCGGATGTTAGGCGAGCAATATTCGCGCGTCGTCCCGATCAGCCGCCAGTTCCAGACATAATGAAGCATCCGGCGGACGAAGTCGTCGGGATCGAAGTCCTTGGCGGTGCTCGGCGGAAGATGCGCGGGCTTGCCCTGGCCGCGCAGCCGGTCGGGTTCACCGTCGCCGATCAGCGCGAAATTGTCGACGTCGATCGCGTTGGCCGTCGCCCGCGCGACCTGGCGGACGTCGTGGCCGAGCTGCTGGATCATGCTCGCGGCGTTTTCGATCACCCACTCGTCGAAGATCTCGTTGCCGAGCGTAATGCAGTTGGCGACCACCCACCAGGTGCAGCGCCGGCCGGTCGGCGGACCGAACGCGCTCCAGCCGGTATTCGTCCCGACGAAGAAACTGCGGTGCGAGGTGTGGAAGCCGTTCTCGTCGTCGCCGGCCCAGATGATCTCGCTCGGCACCCATTTCATGTCGGGGAAGGCGTTCATCATGCCGAGGCTGCCGGCGATGACCGCATCGCGCCCGCTCCTGACGCTGCTCTCGTCGCGGATCAGGATGTTGTGCCTGTAGAAATCGTAGACGTAACCGATGTCCTTCTCTTCCCAGGCGCGGTGCGTGCCGCGGATGATGAAGTCGACGATGTCGGTATAATGATCCTCGAACCCGCGCAGCGACTGCTTGCGCGCGCCCGGATAGTGGAGCTGCTGGTCGGTGCCCATGCGGGTCCGCAGCGAGATCGAGAAATCGGTCGGGTTGGTGCGGATGTTGGGGTTAGGCCGGAAATCGTGGATGTCGGCGCGCGCCCGGTCTGCCGGCGGCAGATACGCCGCCATCGGCTGGTTGCCCCAGTTGGTGATCCGGTTGCGGTCGTCTCCCGCGGGCGGTTCGACCGGCGGCGGCAAGTCAGTCTCCCCGATGCCAGCGTCTTCGATCACGGGCGTAGCCTTCGCGGCGGGCTTGGCGGAGTCGCTTGTCATGGGCCTCCCAATCGATCGGTCTGCGGCCGGTCACGACCATGCCGCACCCGCCTTGTCGAAGGCAATGGTGCGGCATCGCGACCGGCGGCGGGTTCGGCGTCCTAGTAGCGGATGCCGGCCCGGACGCCGTAGGTCGCCGGCGGTCCGTACGACACCTGGATCCGCTGGCTGCGCCCGACGACCGCGCTGTACAGCACCGGCTTGTCAAAGACGTTGTTGCCGTAGGCCTCGATGTAATATTTCTCCGACGGGGCCGTCCAGCGCAGCGACAGGTCGATCAGGCTGTACGACTTCTGCCGGTCGAGCGGCGTGTTGTAGTCGGTCGTGAAATACTTCGTCGAATAGACCCAGTTGACGTACGGCGCGATGACGCCCTTGTCGCCGACCTTGATGTCGTAATAGACCTGCAATGTCGTCTTCAGCTTCGGCGACTGCGGGATGATCTGGCCGGCGAGGTCGACCGAGATCGGATCGGCACCGTTCGACAGGCCGTAGAACGGGTTGCCGCTGACGTAACTGGTATACTTCGCGTTCAGGTACGCGGCCGTGCCGTCGACGTGCAGTCCCTCGAACGGCAAGGTCCGGACAGCGAGTTCCGCACCATAGCTTCGCGCCTTGCCGGCGCTGCCGAAGTAGGACACCCGCGGCGTGTAGACGTTGATCTGCAGGTTGCTGAAGCGGTTGTAGAAGATGGCGAGGTCGGTCTGCACCATGCCGCCGAGGAAGCTGTTCTTGACCCCGGCCTCATAGGCGCGGACTTTCTGCGGCGCGTACGAGTTGGGGATGTCGGGGCTGCCGCCGGTATCGTTGACACCGCCCGACTCGAAACCGGTCGACGCCGTGGCGTAGATCATCGTGTGGCGGTCGGGGGTGTACTGGACGCCCGCGCGCCACGTCGTGCTGTTGAAGCTCGGCGAACCGGTCGTCTCGCTGTACGGCGCGCCGAAGTCGTAGGTGCCGGGAATGCCGTTGGCATAATCGGCGAACTTGAACGCCTTCTTCTCGTGCGAATAGCGGATGCCGCCGATCACGCGGAAAAGATCGGGAACGACATAGTAATACGCCTGGCCGTAGACCGCATAGGCGTCGGTATGCAGCGTCGAATCGGCCTTGAAGCCGGGAACCGCGGTGCCGGGCGCGGTAATCTTCTGCTGATACGTCTCGAAGATGCTGTCGTTCAGGTAATAGGCGCCGATGATCCACTGGAACGGCGTGGTCGAGCGCGACGACAGCTGAAGTTCCTGGCTGAACGACCGGTCGCGCGTGTTCGGCTCCTGCTCGCCCGAACCGAAGCCAGACTCGGGCGCCTGGAAGATGACGCTGCTCTGGTCGTTGTCGGCGCTGCGGTGAGCGCGGAAGAAGGTGTAGCCGGTGATCGACCGCAGCGTCGCCTGGCCGAGATCGTAACTGATCGAGCCCGAGACATAATTCTCGAGGATGTGCTCGAACGGCTGATAGTCCCAGTCGTTGGTGTACGGGCCGTCGGTGACGGGCACGCCGATATCAACCCCGTTGACCAAAGCCGTGCCGTTGTGGACCGACGGGTTGACTCGGAACGGCTGGCCGTTGATCGACTGATAGCCGGTCTGCGGGTTGATCAGCGTGCCGGCTACCTTGTAGCCGTACGAGCCGGCGCCGGCGTCGTCGCGCTGCCAGTGCCCGGCGTGCAGGTCGACCTGGAGCGCCGACGTCGGCGTCCACTTCAGGTTGATCCGCTCGGCGTTTTCCTTGTCGTCGTTCAGGCCGATCCCCGGCGTCGTGCTGCGGACGTAGGGGTCGTGGTGCATGTAGACGCCCGCGATCCGCGCCTGCAGCGTATCGCTCAATGGCACGTTGATGAAGCCTTCGACGCGCTGCTCGCTGTAGTTGCCGACGTCGATCGAACCGCCGGCGTCGAACGCGTCGATCGGCTGAGCGGTGATGACGCTGATGTTGCCGCCGAAGGTGTTGCGCCCATAGAGCGTGCCCTGCGGTCCGCGCTGGACCTCGACGCGGCTGATGTCGAACAGCGGAATGCTCTGCTGCTGGGTCCGGCTCTGGTAGACGCCGTCGATGTAGAAGCCGATGACCGGATCGTTCTGGGCGCTGACCAGGCTGGTGCGGACGCCGCGGATCGCCGGGAACGAGTCGGCCCCCTGGCTGCCCCAGGTGAAGCCGGGCGTGCTCAGCGCGACGCGGCTGATGTTGTCGGCATGGGTGCGCGCGAGGTCGGCGCCGGACAGCGCGGTAATCGCGATCGGCACATCCTGCAGGCGCTCGCTGCGCCGCTGGGCGGTGACGATGATCTCGCCGACGCCGGTGTCGGCGCTCGCGTCGGCGATCGCCTGGGCGGGCGTCGCCGCGTCGACCGGCTGCGGCGTCGTCGACCCGACCTGAGCCGAAGCCGATTGGGCGTAGATCGCCATGGCCAGCGCCGAGACGCCGATCACCCTGTTGCAGCCAGTCATGCCTAATCCCTCCTTAACCCCGATACGATTTGTTTGCGGTTTTGGACAAGACGATGTCAATTGGATTATGCATTAGAATGCAATCGTCGGCAGGGTGTGCCAAAAACGTCACAATGCCAAAGAGTTCCTCAAAACAACGACTTGCCCCCGGTATGTCGAGCCCGGCCCGTTAGTCGGCGCGCCTGAAGCGGCGCGAAGACGCCATTTGACGCGTTGGAAGTCGGCTTGTTCAAGACGTCGCTACCAGCGTCATCGCGCAGGTCGAGCCTGCTTATGCTGTAAATCGGCGGAATCGCCTCACGCAGCCGGGAATCGCGAGCAGCCGACACCCCCCGCATTCGGATGACGTCGGCGGCTCACGACGTCGGCCGCGCCGCCCGCGCGTGCGCCGAGCGGTCGAGCGTCTCGCGCTGCATCAGCCAGATAACCGCCGCGAGGCCGAAGCTGATGCTCGCCAGCAGCATCGCCACGTTAAGGCCGAAGCGGCCGGCGACTTCGGCGGTGATCAGCGGCGCGAAGAAGCTGATGATCCGCCCCCAGTTGAAGATCGACGCCGCGGTCGACCGCAGGTGCGGCGGATAGAGTTCGGCGAGCCACGGCCCCCAGATGACACTGGCGCTCAACGCCGCGCCATAGACGAAGCCGATGCCGGCGAGCAGGGTGAAGTCGGTCGGCACCGACAGGAACACCGCGATCGCGACCGCCGCGACGACGAAGCCATAGGCGTTGCTCCGCCGGCCGAAGCGGTCGGCCGCCCAGCCCCAGGCGAAGCCGCCGACGATGTTGCCGGCGAACTGCCACGCGACGAGCTGGCCGCTGACTGCCGGCGACAGGCCGCGGACGCTCGTCAGATACGTCGTCAGCCAGCCGCTATACGCCTGATAGCCGAAGAAATTGAGCCCGGTCATCGCCGCCAGCAGCAGCGTCTGGCGCCGCACGCCGCGATGGAACAGCTCGCTGACCGGCAACTTGGTGCGCGTGACCTGGAAGCGGTCGACCGGCGACACCTTGGGGATGACGATCAGCACCAGCAGCGACAGGACGAGCGGCGGCACCCCGCCGATCCACAGCAGCAGGTGCCAGTCGCGGTCGCCGAGCAGGCCGACCGCGAGCCCAAGCGAGACGATCGAGAAGCCGAAGAAGCCGTACAGCGTGCCGGCGAGCATGCCGCGCACCCGCGGGCTGAACAGCGTCACGTAGATGCCGACGCTGACCGGGAAGGCCCCGCCCATGAACAGGCCGAGGACGAAACGCTGCGCCAGCAGCTCGGCATAGGTGCCGACGGCGACGCCGGCGAGCAGGACGATGCCGTAGCCGAAGATCAGGATGCTGAGCATCAGCCGGCGACCGAACCGGTCGGCGAGCTGGCCGATCATGACCGCGCCGATCAGCGCCCCCGCCCCTTGCGCCGAATAGGTCGAGCCGGCCTGGAGCAGGTTCAGACCGAGCGAGGCGCGCAGGAACGGCCGCAGCACGTCGACCGAGTTCCACGCCCAGCCATAAAGAAATTCGCTGATGACGAGCAGCGCGAAGATCGCCAGCCGGCGCTTCTGGCTGAGCCCGTCGTCGAGCGGCGGCGGCGCGGTCGGTAAGGTGGCGGTCGGCATCGAAGTCCCCCTTCGGCGTATCTGGTCGCGCCATGCCGGCGAGGTCCGGCGGTTACTCTATCGACCAAATGCGAGTTTGCAATGACCGATCGGTCATTCTTCGCGATCGTCGTCGCTTTGGTCCGACGCGTGGGGCGCGGCGACGATCACCTCGACCGCGGCCAGCGCCATCGTCTCGGCGAGGCGCGACTCGGGCAGGCGATCGGTCACGAGGCGATCGATCACGTCGAGCGGACACACCTCGAACGTTGCGTCGCGGCCGAGCTTCGACGCGTCCGCCAGCACGGTCAGCGTCCGTGCCTGGGCGATCATCGTGCGGGCAATCTCCGCCTCCTCGGGCTCGAAATCCATCACGCCGTTGGCGCTCAGGCCGCCGACGGTGATGACCGCATGCGCGGCGCGGAAGCGTTCGATCTGCGCGATCGCCAGCGGCCCGGTGGTCTCGCCGAGGTCGTCGCGATACGCGCCGCCGATCATGAACGCCTTGCCGCCGCCCCGGCCAAAGACACGCGCGATCTCGAAGCCGTTGGTGATGACGGTGACGTCGCGGCCAACCAGCGCCTGGGCGAAGGCGAGCGTGGTCGTGCCCGAGTCGACGAACAGCGTATCGCCGGGGGCGAACAACCGGGCGGCGCCGCGGGCGATCGCCTCCTTCTCGCGCACCGCCGCCATCATCCGCTCGGCGAACGGGCCTTCGCGCTGAACCTCGAGCCGCATCGCGCCGCCGTGGTATTTGCGCAGCCGTCCGGCATCGCCAAGCAGGCCGAGGTCGCGCCGCACCGTCTCGCGCGAGCTGCCGAGCAGTTCGGTCAGGGCGTCGACGGTGATCCGTCCGCGCTCGTCGACCAGCGCGACGATCCGCTCACGACGCACAGCGGGCTTCATCCTTGGTGCTCCTCGATCGGTCAATCACGTGTTGACCGTTCGGTCAATATGAACTACCGAACGCACATGGCTACAGACTTAGCGACGGTATCAAATCACGACCGAACCGGCAACGCCGGCGGGATCGTCGATGTCGCGGTGGCCGGCGGCGGCGTCGTCGGCTGTGCGGTCGCGCGCAGGTTCGCGATGCTCGGCGCCCGCGTCGTCCTGCTGGAACGCGGCGCCGACATATTGTCGGGCGCGAGCAAGGCGAACAGCGCACTCCTCCACACCGGGTTCGACGCGCCGCCGGGCAGCCTCGAAGTGCAGCTGATGCAGCGCGGTCGTGCCGAGTATCTCGACATCGCCCCGCGGCTCAACCTGCCGCTGCTCGAGACCGGGGCGATGGTCGTCGCGTGGGACGAGGCGCAACTGACCAAGCTCAACGGCATCGCCGCCCAGGCGCGCGAGAACGGGGTCAACGACGTCCGGCCGCTGACGCCGCACGAGGTGTTCGACCGCGAGCCGCATCTCGCCCGACACGCGCTCGGGGCGTTGCTTGTGCCCGGTGAGCACGTCATCGACGCCTGGTCGGCGCCGCTCGCCTATGCCGTCCAGGCGGTCGCCCACGGCGCCGAGATCTGGCGCGACGCCGAGGTGCGCGGCGGCACGTTCGACGGCGCGGCATGGCAGCTCGACACGACGCGCGGGAGCCTGACGGCGCGCTACGTCGTCAACTGCGCCGGCCTGTACGGCGACGTGCTCGAACGGAACTGCCTCGGCGACGCCAGCTTCGAGATTCGCCCGCGCAAGGGCCAGTTTGTCGTGTTCGACAAGCCGGCGGCGCGGCTGCTGTCGTCGATCATCCTGCCGGTGCCGACCGCGCGGACCAAGGGCGTGGTGCTGACGCGGACGATCTACGGCAACCTCCTGGTCGGCCCGACCGCCGAGGAGCAGACCGACCGCACGCGCGCGACGGTCGACGGCGCCATCCTCGACGAACTCAAGGCGAAGGCGATCGAGCTGGTGCCGGCGCTCGCCGACGTCGGGGTCAACGCGGTCTATGCCGGGCTCCGCACCGCGACCGAGGACAAGGGCTATCGGCTGCGGCACGAGCCCGACCGGCACTGGCTGACGCTCGGCGGCATCCGCTCGACCGGGCTGACCGCCGCGCTCGGGCTCGCGGCGCATGCGGCCGAGCTGCTCGACGGCACCGCCTGGTCGGGCACGCCGGTCGCGCCGGTCTGGACGCCGGTGCCGAACCTCGCCGAGCATATGCCGCGCGACTGGCAGATCCCCGGCTACGGCGAGATCGTCTGCCACTGCGAGATGGTCACGCGGCGCGAGATCGAGGCGACGTTTGCCGCGCCGCTGCCGCCGGGCGACTTCGGCGGGCTGCGCCGGCGGACGCGGGCAGGCATGGGCCGTTGCCAGACCTTCTATTGCGCCGCTCGCCTCGCCGAGCTGACCGAAGGCCGCCTCGCCGTCCCGCTCGCCGTCGCGGCGCATGGCTGAGCCGTTGCGCCCCGACGTCGCGGTCGTTGG
>CAXUEV010000025.1:0-12963 GCA_964250105.1 uncultured Sphingomonadaceae bacterium | reverse complement strand
TGTGGCTGCGGCGCGCCGCGCCGGCGCGGGCCGACGAGAGCGAGGTCGAGCGCGCCGCCGAAGCCGTCAGCGGCGCAGGGCTGGGCTAGACACGAAAAAGGCCGCCGCTCGGACGAGCGACGGCCTTCGTTCGATCCGTGACGCCTTAGCTGGCGACGACGGCGGTCCGCTTCTTGCGGCGCAGCGAGGCGCCGACGAGGCCGAAACCGCCGACCAGCATCAGCCAGGTCTTGGGCTCGGGCACCGAGCCGACGGCGACATCGTCGATCTCGAAGGCGTTGCGCGGCGTGTAGAAAGTCACGCTCGTCACCGGCACGCCATCGAAGGCGAAGTTGACGCGACGGTTGTTGAGCTGGTTGCCCTGGCTGCCGTCGGCCGGCGCGACCGGGATCTGGTTGCCGGTGAACGATTCGATCAGCGTCGCGCCGTTATAGAACGAAATGACGTTGAAGGCATCGATCGACCCCCAGTAGAGGCTGAGCGACTGGATGCCGGGCTTCACCGCCAGCGTGGCGGTCTGGCCCTGGCGGACCGCCAGATACTGCGACGTGTCGCCGAGCGGCGTCGCGTACTGGTTGACCACCGATCCGGTGACGAGCGAGTAGGAACCCGACAGTCCGGCGCTGGTCGAGAAGTCGGTCAGCAGCGTCTGGTCGATCGGCGGCCCCGGATCGGGACCGTTGAGCGACGACACGATCGTCAACGCGTTGGCAGTCCCCGACAGCAGTATCGCCGCCGCGGTGGAAATAACGAGTTTGTACATAATAGTCCCTCCAGAAGTCCGACCGACGACGTCGGCGACCCTCGCCTGTCGTCTCGTCGCACTGCTGTCCAAGCAAGGTGCATGCCAAACACCGGGCTCGCTCGCATAAATATCTAAAGTTATGGAAGCCAAAGGCTTTTGCGGCCAACGCGCGCGTGGCCGATGAAATGCGGCCAAAGCGAGTGTCGGTAAATTTTACACTTCTTTAATCGGCGAAAACGACAGCCTCGCGTCGGCGATCAGATCATCGTCCCCTGATCGGCGGGCTCGCCGTAGGGCGGCAGGGGGATCAGCGCCGTCGCCTGGCGCATCGCCGCCGACCAGCGTTCGGTCAGCTCGCGGTAATAAGGATCGTCGTCGGTGATGCGGTGGACGAGCTCGGCTCCGCTCGCCCCGCTGCGTACGACGACGAGGTCGATCGGCAGTCCGACCGCGAGGTTCGACCGCATCGTCGAGGTGAACGAGATCAGCGCCACCTTGACCGCTTCGTAGAGCGGCGTCTCGAAAGTGACGACGCGGTCGAGGATCGGCTTGCCGTATTTATGCTCGCCGATCTGGAGATACGGCGTGTCGGGCTGGCATTCGATGAAATTGCCGCTGGCGTAGATCAGGAACAGCCGCGGCCGGCGCCCGCCGATGCAGCCGCCGAACAACAGGGTCGCCGAGGTCGAAACCTTGTCGCCGCCGACCGTCTCGTCGACCGCGGCACGCGCGTCGTGAAGCGCCTGGCCGACGAGCGTCGCCGCGCGGAACATCGTCGGCGCGGTCGCCAGCGTCTCGGACGCGGGCGTCTCGGACCCGGGCGTCTCGGGCTCGCCATCATCCCCTGCCGCCAGCATCGCGTCCGCCAGGCGGGTCATCGCCGCCTGCGTCACCGACAGCGAGCCGGCGCTGGCGATCGCCATGAAGCGCCCCGGGCCGGCGTCGATGACGCGCAGCTTGCGATAGCTCGAGATATTGTCGAGCCCGGCGTTGGTCCGCGTGTCGGCGAGCATGACCAGTCCGTCGCGCACCAGCGCGCCGACGCAATAGGTCATGGCTTTCTCCTCTCCGGCTTATGCCTGGCTCTGGACCTGTCTCTGGCCGACGCGCGCGTTCATGTCGACCGCGCTGACCGACACGCGCATCGCCTCGGTGCCGCCGCCGCGCCGCGCGCCGCGGACCGGGGCGGCGTCGAGATAGTCGAGCCCGACGGCGACGCGGACGTGCGCCGGGGTCACCGAGATGCCGTTGGTCGGATCGAACCCGACCCAGCCGAGGTCGGGCACCAGCGCCTCCGCCCAGGCGTGGCCGGCGGGCTGGAGCGCGGCGCCGCCGGACGGCACGAAATGCCCCGAGACGTAGCGCGCCGGCACGCCGAGCGTACGCGCGGCGGCGCAGAAGATATGCGTATAGTCCTGGCAGACGCCCGCCCCTTGCGCGAAGGCGGTGGCGGCATCGGTGCCGGTGCCGGTGGCGGCGGCGTCGAACGCCATGCGCGTGTTGAGCGCGACGTTGAGCGCGTGCAGCCGGTCGAGGACGGGGCCGGCGGCATGGTCGCGGGCGAAGGCGACGATCGCCGCGTCGGGCAGGCTGAGCCGCGTCGTGCGCAGGAACATCGCCGTGCCGAGCGGCTCGGGGAAGCCGCGGACCGCGCCGTGCGCGTCGGCGGTGTCGACCTCGCCGGTGACGGTCAGCGTCAGCCGGCTGATCGGCGCCTCGGCGGTGAACATGTGCGTGGCGTTGCCGAAGACGTCGGTGCCGGCGCGCAGCGCGCCGTCGGCGTCGACGTCGACGCGCCAGCGGTTGACGTGCTGGTCCCAGCCGCTGCGCGGCTGCACCCGCAGCAGCTGGACGACGCCGCTCGCCGGCTGCGAATAGTCGTAGGCGGTGGTATAGTCGATGCGGATGCGCATCAGAACAGATACTGCTCGGCGATCGCCGCCCCGAGCCGGTTGTTGTCGGCGATGAAGTCGCGCAGGAACTCGTGCAGCCCGTTCGAATAGATGCGGTCGATATTGCCCTGGTCGAGCCGCGCATGGCCGGCCGACGCCAGCCGGTGCGCCGGCCCGCGCCGCGCACTGGCGGCCGACAGCATGTCGAGGCGGCGGAGGATCTCCTCGTAGCAGCTGGCGAGGCTGCGCGGGATCTGGCGGTTGAGGATCAGCAGGTCGGCGACGAGCCACGGCTTGACCGAATCGCGATAGACCCAGCGGTAGGCGGTCAGCGCCGACACCGTCCGCAGGATCGTCGTCCACTGGAAATAATCGAGGCTGCCGCCGACCTGCTCGCCACGCGGCAGCAGCAGATGATATTTGACGTCGAGCAGGCGCGCAGTGTTGTCGGCGCGCTCGACCGCGCTGCCGAGCATGATGAACCAATAGGCGTCGCCGCGCAGCATCGTCCGGTGGGCGGCGCCGTCGAACGCGAGCATCGACGCCTTGACCGTCTCGAGCAGGGTGACGAGCTTGTCGCGGCCTTCGAGGCGGACGCCGTAGGTCTGGACGTCGAGCCACGCGCCGTTGATCGCCTCCCACGCCTCGAGCGTCAGCGCGGTGCGGACCGCGCGCGCATTGGCCCGCGCCGCCTCAAGGCAGCGGCGGATCGAGCTCGGATTGGCCGGATCGACCGTCAGGAACTCGCTGACACCGAACTCGTCGACCGCGAGCCCGCGCGCGGCATGGGCGTCGTGCATCCACGCCGCTTCGAGCGCGCTCTCCCACGCGTTCGACATGCCGCCGTACGACGACGGCAGCGACGCCAGCCGCAGCGTCGCCTCGATCAGCCGCGACAGGAAATCGGCCCGCTCGATATAGCGCCCGACCCAGTAGAGATTGCCCGCGGTGCGGCTGAGCATCTTCAGTCCTCCCCCTGGAGGGGGAAGGCGAGAGACGCGCGAAGCGCTGCCCGGGTGGGGGTGGTCGGCGGCATCGCACCGCCCGCAGCCTTCCACGCCCCCTCACCCTCCCACGCCCAAGTGGGCGCGGGCCCTTCCCTCTCCCCAGATGGGAGAGGGGTGCTACTCATCGATCACCCAGGTGTCCTTGGTGCCGCCGCCCTGGCTGCTGTTGACCACCAGCGAGCCGGGGTCGAGCGCGACGCGGGTCAGGCCGCCGGGCACGATGCGCGTGCCGTTGGTGCCGGTCAGGACGAACGGGCGCAGGTCGACGTGGCGCGGGGCGACGCCGCTGTCGCACAGCGTCGGGCAGGTCGACAGCGCCAGCGTCGGCTGCGCGATGAACTTCTCTGGCGTCGCGCGCAGCTTGGCGGCGAAGGCGGCGATCGTCGCCGCGGGTGCGTGCGGCCCGACGAGCATCCCGTAGCCGCCCGAGCCGTCGACCTCCTTGACCACCAGCTCGGCGAGATGATCGAGGACATAGGCGAGTGCATCGGGTTCGCGGCAGCGCCACGTCGGCACGTTCTTCAGGATCGGCTCGGCGCCGGTGTAGAATTTCACGATCTCGGGCATGTAGCTGTAGATCGCCTTGTCGTCGGCGACGCCGGTGCCGACGGCGTTGGCCAGGCTGACGTTGCCGGCGTCGTAGGCGCTCATCAGCCCCGGCACGCCGAGCATCGAGTCGGGGCGGAAGGTCAGCGGATCGAGGAAATCGTCGTCGAGCCGGCGGTAGATCACGTCGACCCGCTGCGGCCCCTCGGTCGTGCGCATGAAGACATGCTCGTCGCGGACGAACAGGTCGGACCCCTCGACCAGCTCGATCCCCAGCTTGTCAGCGAGGAAGCTGTGTTCGTAGAAGGCGCTGTTGTGCTGCCCGGGCGTCAGCAGGACGCTGGTCGGGTCGTTGCCGGCGGCGGGCGGAGCGACCGAGTGGAGCATCTCGAGCAGCAGGTCGGGATAGGTCTCGACCGGGCGGATGCGCAGCCGGGCGAACAGCTCGGGCACCAGCTTGAGCATGACCTCGCGGTTCTCGAGCATGTACGACACGCCCGACGGCGTGCGGGCATTGTCCTCGAGCACGTAGAACTCGTCGGCGTCGGTGCGGACGAGATCGATCCCGGCGATGTGCACCCAGATGTCGCCGACCGGACGCTTGCCGACCATCGCCAGCGAATAGCCGGGATTGCGCAGCACCAGCTCCTCGGGGACGATGCCGGCGCGCAGGACCTCCTGCTTGCCGTAGATGTCGGCGAGGAAGCTGTTGAGCGCGCCGACGCGCTGCACCAGCCCGGCTTCGAGGCCGCCCCATTCGTCGCGGCCGAGGATGCGCGGCACGATGTCGAACGGGATCAGCCGCTCGGCGGCGTCGGGATCGCCGTAGACCGCGAAGGTGATGCCGATGCGGCGGAAGAACAGCTCGGCCTGCCGCCGCCGCGTCTCCATCACCTCGTGCGGCGAATCGGCGAGCCAGCCGGCGATCGGGTCGTAGGCGGCGCGGACGCTGCCGGCGTCGGCGGCGGCGTGGCCGAACATCTCGTCAAAGGCGGTCGCGCTCGGCAAATATCCTCCGCTCGGTCGGCGTCGAGCGCGCATAGTGTGCAGTGCAGCGCGCCGGCGCAAGGCCGAAGCCGCGCGGATACGCCGCATAACCATCGTCGCGACGCGAGGGTTGGACCGACTGCCGTTTCCGGCACCGATTTCGATGGAGATATCCCATGCCCGCACGCTTCACCGCCACCGCCAACGCCTTCGAGAAGGGCATCGATTCGATCAAGCCGGCCGCCGCGATCAAGCTGATCGAAGACTGGGAGACGAGCCTCAAGGACTTCGACGGCACCGGCACCAAGGGCATCGTCCGCGATCTCGAGGCGCTGAAGAAGGCGCTCGGCAACGACGAGCCCGACGCCGAGAAGATCAAGACGCTCGTCGCCAAGCTCGGCGAGGCGACGACCAAGATCGCCGCCCACGCGCCCGAGAACATCAAGCCGAAGGTCGAGGACCTCGGCAAGGCGCTCACCGCCGCGTGACCCGTCCGGGGCGGCGGCGAGGTCGCCGCCCCGTTCAGCCGACGCGGACGCCTTTCCAGAAGGCGATCCGATCCTTGATGTTCGCCGCCGCCTCCTTGGGATGCGGATAATACCACGCCGCGTCGGCGTTGACCTTGCCGCCGGCGACGACGTTGTAATAGCTCGCCGTCCCCTTCCACGGGCAGACGCTCGTGGTCGCGCTCGGCTCGAGCAGGTCGGGGGTGATCGCCTCGACGGCGAAATAATGGTTGTTCTCGACGACGACGGTCTCGTCCGATTCGGCGATGACGACGTCGTTCCACACGGCCTTGACCACGATTCTCTCCTCGGTTGCCATCGCGCTATAACGTCTGCTTCGGCTCGGCTGAAGCGGCACTTGTGTTGCTCGAATGTCACACCATATCGGCCGGCGAGGAGACCATATGAACATCGAGAAGTTCACCGACCGCGCCAAGGGCTTCCTGCAGTCGGCGCAGACCGTCGCCATCCGCAACGACCACCAGCGCGTCGCCCCCGAGCATCTGCTGAAGAGCCTGCTCGAGGATGACGAGGGCCTCGCTGCCAACCTGATCCGCGCCGCCGGCGGCCGCCCCGAGGCCGCGGTCCAGGCGACCGACCTCGCGCTGGCCCGGATCGCCAAAGTGTCGGGCGCGGGCGCGCAGAACGTCGCCTGGGACAACGACACCGTCCGCATCCTCGACCAGGCGGAAACGATCGCGACCAAGGCCAAGGACAGTTTCGTGCCGGTCGAGCGCATCCTGATGGCGATCGCGCTGGCGACGACGACCGCCGCCGGCAAGGCGCTGGCGGCGGCGGGCGTGACGGCGGCCGCGCTCAACGCCGCGATCGACACCGCGCGCAAGGGCCGGACCGCCGACAGCGCCAACGCCGAGGCAGGCTTCGACGCGCTCAAGAAATACGCGCGCGACCTGACGCAGGCGGCGCGCGACGGCAAGCTCGATCCGGTGATCGGCCGCGACGAGGAGATCCGCCGGACGATCCAGGTGCTCGCCCGCCGGACCAAGAACAACCCCGTCCTGATCGGCGAGCCCGGCGTCGGCAAGACCGCGATCGTCGAGGGACTGGCGCTGCGCATCGCCAACGGCGACGTCCCCGACGGGATCAAGGACCAGCGGCTGATGTCGCTCGACATGGGCGCGCTGATCGCCGGCGCCAAATACCGCGGCGAGTTCGAGGAACGGCTCAAGGCGGTGCTCGACGAGGTGCGCGCCGACGGCGCCGACGTCCTGTTGTTCATCGACGAGGTCCACCAGCTCGTCGGCGCGGGCAAGGGCGAGGGCGCGATGGACGCGTCGAACCTCTTGAAGCCGGCGCTGGCGCGCGGCGAGCTCCACTGCATCGGCGCGACGACGCTCGACGAATACCGCAAATATATCGAGAAGGACGCGGCCCTCGAGCGCCGCTTCCAGCCGGTCGTCGTCGGCGAGCCGACGGTCGCCGACACGGTGTCGATCCTGCGCGGGCTCAAGGAGAAGTACGAGCTCCACCACGGCGTGCGCATCACCGACGGCGCGATCGTCGCCGCGGCGACGCTGTCGAACCGCTACATCGCCGACCGCTTCCTGCCCGACAAGGCGATCGACCTGATGGACGAGGCGGCGTCGCGGCTGCGGATGGAGGTCGAATCGAAGCCCGAGGAGATCGAGGCGCTCGACCGCCGGACGATGCAGCTCAAGATCGAGCGCGAGGCGCTCCGGCGCGAGACCGACGCCGCGTCGCAGGAGCGGCTCGTCGCGCTCGACGCCGAGCTCGGCGGGCTCGAGGAGCAGTCGGCGGCGCTGACCGCGCGCTGGCAGGCCGAGAAGGAGAAGCTCGCCGGCGCGACGCGGATCAAGGAGCAGCTCGACGCCGCCCGGCTCGAGGTCGAGCAGGCGCAGCGCGCCGGCAACTACGCCCGCGCCGGCGAGCTGACCTACGGCACCGTCCCCGACCTCGAGCGCCAGCTCGCCGAGGCCGAGGCGGTCAACGCCTCCGCCATGCTCCGCGAGGAGGTGACGTCGGAGGACATCGCCGCCGTCGTCTCGCGCTGGACCGGCGTGCCGGTCGACAAGATGCTCAGCGGCGAGCGCGAGAAGCTGCTGGGCATGGAGGCGGCGCTGCGCCGGATGGTGATCGGCCAGGACCCGGCGCTCGCGGCGGTGTCGGCGGCGGTGCGCCGCGCCCGCGCCGGGCTGCAGGACCCCAACCGCCCGCTCGGCAGCTTCCTGTTCCTGGGGCCGACCGGCGTCGGCAAGACCGAGCTGACCAAGGCGCTCGCGCGCTTCCTGTTCGACGCGCCCGACGCGATGGTCCGGCTCGACATGAGCGAATTCATGGAGAAGCATTCGGTTGCCCGGCTGATCGGCGCGCCGCCGGGCTATGTCGGCTACGACGAGGGCGGCGTCCTGACCGAGGCGGTGCGGCGGCGGCCGTACCAGGTGGTCCTGTTCGACGAGGTCGAGAAGGCGCACGCCGACGTGTTCAACATCCTGCTCCAGGTGCTCGACGACGGCCGCCTGACCGACGGCCAGGGGCGGACGGTCGACTTCACCAACACGCTGATCATCCTGACGTCGAACCTCGGCTCGCAGTATATCGCCGCGCTGCGCGACGACCAGACGGTCGCCGACGTCGAGGAGCCGGTGATGGACATGGTGCGCGCGCATTTCCGCCCCGAGTTCCTTAACCGGCTGGACGAGATCATCCTGTTCAATCGTCTGGGGCTCGAACATATGGGACGGATCGTCGACCTCCAGGTCGACCGCGTCCAGGCGATGCTCGCCGACCGCAAGGTCCGGCTCGACCTGACCGACGGTGCCAGGCGCTGGCTGGCGCGCGTCGGCTACGACCCCGTCTACGGCGCCCGCCCGCTGCGCCGCACCGTCCAGAAGCACCTCCAGGACCCCCTCGCCGACCTCATCCTCCGCGGCGAGGTCCCCGACGGCAGCGCGGTCGCGGTCGACGAGGGCGACGGCCGGCTGGTGCTGGCGGCGGGGTGACGAAAAAGGGCGGCTCCGTGAGGAGCCGCCCTTGTCGCGTCGTGGAGTCAGGCTGCTAGAATTTGATCCGGGCACCGGCATAGTAGCGCCGGCCGATCGCGTCGTAGGTGCCGGAATCGGTCTCCGCACCCGTCGTATCGCTCGGCAGGTTCGAGTAGATCGGCGGCGGCGTGACGTCGGTCAGATTGTTGACGCCGACATAGAACTCGAAATGGTCGCCCGGCGTGAAGTTGACCTGGAGGTCGGAGTAGTATTTCGCACCAATCCCGACGCGCGGGTCGTGACGGCCGATCGGCGTGACGCCGTCGTCCTCGGTCAGCTGGCTGACGAACTGGTCGTCGAGATAGGCCTTTCCGATGAAGGTGCCGCGATATTCGACCGACACGCGGCCGAAATTCAGGTTCGCCGTCGCCAGGAATTTATCCTTGGAGTATCCGATTTCGCCGCCCAGATAGTCGCGATCGGCACCCGGCAGCGGTATCTGGTAGAATTTGAGCACGCGCGTGTAGGCGATCGAGAAATTGGCCACGCCCTGGAGCCCGCCGCTGCCGAAATTCTGGCGATAGTTGGCGGTCACGTCGACGCTGGCGTTGTAGATGCCGCCGCTGTTGGTCTGCCCGCTGTTGATGAACTCGAGCGAACCGGGGCTGTTCGAGCCCTGCGCGACGGCGCGACGCGTGATGAACTGGCAATAGACCGGATCGTTGTTCTCGTAGCACTGCTGGAGGATGAACTGACGCGGGGTGCCGACGATCGCGCCCTTGATCCTGGTCCGCGAATAGTCGCCGGTGAAGGTGAAGTTGCTGAGGAAGTCGATCGACTTCGGCGAGAGGACGACGCCGGCAGTAAGGGTGTCGGCCTTTTCCTCCTGCAGGTTGGGATTGCCGGTATCGAACCCGCTGATCCCCTGCAGATCCGACTGGGTCTGGGCGAACGCCCCGTTCGCCGCGATGTTCGCGTTGACGCCGGTCGAGGCGCGGCATGTCTCCGCGATCGTCCCGGTGGCGGTCGCGGTGACCCCGACGCAAGGATCGATTAGGCCGGTCGGGAACGTCTGGCTGGCGCCCTGGAACAGCTCGCCGACGTTCGGCGCACGGGTCGCGCGCGCCTTGACGACGCGGAACCGGATGTCGCTGACCGGCGAATATTCGAGGCCGTAGTTCCAGCTGTAGACGGTGCCGATCGTCGTGTAATCCGACACGCGACCCGCCGCCCGCAGGACGAGTTCCTTGAACAGCGGCTTGTCGGTGAGGATCGGCAGACGACCTTCGACATAACCTTCCTTGACGTCGAACGAGCCCGACGTGTTGGGAATGGCGTTGCCGCCGTTCTGCCCCGCCTGCGACAGCGCGTCGAATGACGCCGCACTCGATTCCTTGCGGTACTCGCCGCCGAAGGCGACGCCGAGCGGTCCGGCCCCCCAGAGGTCGAACAGGTTACCCGAGACGTTGACGCCGATGTCCTGCTGCGAGGCGAACGCCGAACGGTTGCTGTCCGCGCGGATATATTGCGCCGCCGCCGCCGACAGCGTGTTGCGGCCGAAGACGTTCGCCGGCACGCAGCCTTCGACCCTGGCATCGGCGTTGGCGCAGGCGAGCGTCCCGTCGGGCAGCTGCGTCACGACCAGGGCGTTGCGGAAGTTACCGAGGTTGACCTGTCCCGTACCGGTCTGGTTGTCGTCGGTCCGGCCGTAGCTGTAATAGGCGTCATAGTGCCAGTCGGTGAAGATATTGCCCTGCAGTCCGGCAACGACGCGATAGGTCGTGCGGTCGGCGGTGCTGCTCCGGTTGCCGATATCGGTCAGGCGCCGCGTGAACGAGACATCCTGGAGCCCGTCGCCGTCGACATCGGTCAGCTGCGACAGCAGCGCGGCCGGGACGAACGGATTGTTGAAGACCGTCCCGTCGGCCAGTCGCTGCTGGACCGGGAAGAACCCGCCCGACCCGTTGAAGATGCCGTTCGTGCCCGACGTCGAGATTGCAAACGGTTCGAGCTGGGTGACGACATGGCTCTTGGCGAAAGTGCCCTCGAGGAAGGCGGTGATCTCGGGCGCGATCTCGTAATGCGCCCGCGTCGCGACGAGATAGCGCGAGACCGGCACCGCGATCGACCGCTCGAACGACCGGTTATACCCGTCCGCCGGCACCGTCGCCGAACCGTTGACCGAAAAATCGTTCTTGAAGTTGCCGTTGGCGTCGATAGTGCCGACGCTGCCGCTGTCGTTGAAGAAGCGGCCCTGCGGCGCGAAGCTCGAATAGAACGGCCGGGTGATCGAGAACAGATCGCCGACCGCGCCGGTGACGCCGGCGCCGGTGCTGGTCTGGTCGATCGCCGAGCGGCTGCGATCGCGCGACAGGACCTGGCCGTCCTTCGAATAGCCGATATAGGCGATGATGTTGCCGCGGTCGTCGGCGAAGTTGCCGCCGATCGTCAGGTTCGCCTGGCGCGTCAGGTTGTCGCCTTCTTCGGACACGCCGAGCTGTCCGCCGGCCTCGATGCCCTGGAAGTTGGTCTTGTAGATGATGTTGACGACGCCGGCGACCGCGTCCGAACCATAGATCGACGACGCGCCGCCGGTCAGGATCTCGACGCGGTCGATGAACTGCGTCGGGATCGAGTTGAGGTCGACGCTCTGCTGGTTGGGGTCACCCGAGACGAAGCGCCGTCCGTTGACCAGCGTCAGGGTCCGCGCCGTTCCGAGATTGCGCAGGTCGATCGTCGCGATACCCGCGCCCGACGTCTGGAAATTCGAGTTGGTCCGGCTGATCGTCGGCGTGCCGAAGACCGGGCTCTGGAGCAGGACCTCCTGCAGGTTCGACGCGCCCGTCGAGCGGATGTTGGTCGCATCGACGACCTGCAGCGGCGACGCCGACGTCAGCGACGGCGACGCGATGCGCGAGCCGGTGACGACGATGACGCCTTCTTCCGCCTCGCCGGGCGCTGCCGTGACCGGCGCGCCGGTCGGCGTCTGCGTACCCGACGCTTCCTGCGCGCTGACAGGAACAGCCGCAACGGTGCCGCCAATTATCGTAGAAATCAGTAGCCGCCGACGAACAGTCATCTTGCTCATTACAGCACCCTTATTTCGAATTGGATCATATGCCGCAGTTGGCTGGTCACGCAGGGCTGACCAACACGTTAGTGTCCAAGCTTATGTTCGTCGCGCCGGCATTGGCAATAGAACACGGCGCACGACTATGGCGATGTTGCACGAGTGTGACGGAAATGCCACGATCAGGTGCAAGACAGGGAGGGTGCAGCGATGACGACGCGCGGACTGAAGGTGACGATGGTGCTGGCCGCGATGCTGCTCGCCGTGGCGGCAGCGCCCGAACCGATGCCCAAGGCGATGAAGGCGCTCGCCGACTGCCGCGCAATCGCCGACAATGCGGCGCGGCTCGCCTGCTACGACGCCGCCGCCGCGGGCGTCGGCGACGCGATCGCGAAAAAGGACGTCGTGGTTCTCGGGCGCGACGAGATCACCCGGGCCAGGCGCGGCATCTTCGGCTTCGCCCTGCCGCAACTGTCGTTCCTCAAGGGAACCGAGGGCAAGGAGAGCGCGCGCGACGAGGTCGAGGAGATCGACACCGAGGTGCAGGCGGCACGCGAGTCCGGCTTCGGCCTGTGGCAGCTGACGATGGCCGACGGCGCACTGTGGACCACGACCGAGCCGTTCTCGGGACGGAGCCCGCGCGCGGGTTCCAAGGTGCACATCAAGCGCGGTGCGCTCGGCAGCTATTTCCTGAAGGTCGACGGCGGCCGGGCGGTCAAGGCGCGGCGCGCCGGATAGGCGGTACAGCCGGGGTCAGGGCATCGGCCCCACCAGCAGTTCGGGATCGAGCTTGACCTCGTTCCAGCTCAGGCCCCAGTGGAGATGCGGGCCGGTGGCGCGGCCGGTCATGCCGATGGCGCCGATGACGGTGCCGCGGGCGACGTGCTCGCCGACGCGGACGTCGATCCGCGACAGATGGACGAAGGCCGAGACGAGGCCGCGGCCGTGGTCGAGCATGACGAGATTGCCTTCGAGCAGGAACGGGCCGCGCGCGACGCGGACGGTGCCGTCGGCGGGGGCGACGACCGGCGTGCCTGCCGGCGCGGCGATGTCGAGCCCGAGGTGTGGCGATTTGGGCACACCGCCGAGGATGCGCTGCGAACCGAAGACGCCGCTGATCCGCCCCGTCGCCGGCCAGGCGAACGCCTGGCTCCAGCCGGTCTCGTCGCTGCTGCCGGTGCGCGCGGCGGCGATCTCGGCGACCTCGCCCGCGCGCCGCGCGTCGTATTCGGGGTTGGGCGGCGCGT
>CAXUEV010000024.1:0-13077 GCA_964250105.1 uncultured Sphingomonadaceae bacterium | reverse complement strand
CCGACGCCGGCGCCGACCGCGTCGACGGTGCCGGCGACCTCGGTCCCCGGCGTATAGGGCAGCGGCGGCGTGACCTGATAGCCGCCACGCGCGACCAGCGCGTCGGCATAGCCGAGGCTGGCATGCTCGACGCGGACGCGGATCTCGCCCGCGCCGGGCGCCGGCAGCGGCACGGTTCGCAGCGCATAGACCTCCGGCGGCCCCAGCGTCTCGCCGACCACCGCCTGCATCGTCTCCGCCATCGTCCTCTCCCTCGCGGCGATTGTCGCACCGGTTCGCCGGTCGACAAGCGCGCAGGCGGCGGTATCGTCGCCGCGATCAACCAGGAATGCGTCCATGTCCGATCGGCCGGCCTCGCCCCGCATGCTCGGCGGGATCGACAATTTCCGCGACTTCGGCGGTGGGCGCGTCCGCGGCGGCGGCCGCGTCCGGCACGGCCGGCTGTTCCGCTCGGGCCATCATCACCGGGCGCGACCGGGCGACGGTGCGCTGCTCGCCGCGCACGGCATCACCCATATCTTCGACCTGCGCTCGCCCGCCGAGCGCGCCGCCCAGCCGAGCACCGCCTTCGCCGACTTGCGCGCGACGATCGTCGTCGGCGACGCCGACGACGACGTGCGCCACGAGGCACCCGACGCCTCGCTCGGCGGACTCGACTTCATGCTCGGCCAATACCGCCGCTTCGCCTTCGAGCCGCCGCACGTCGCGGTGTTCCGCCGTTATTTCGCGACCCTCGCCGAGCACGACGGCGCGGTGCTGATCCACTGCGCCGCGGGCAAGGACCGGACCGGGCTGCTCGCAGCGCTGACGCTCCACCTGCTCGACGTCGAGCCCGACGACATCGTGACCGACTATCTCGCGACCAACATCGGCGCCGACGTCGAGGCACGGCTGCCGCCGCTCGCCGCGCACTTCGAGAAGCTGCTCGGCCGGACGGTCCCCGCGGAATCGCTGCGCACGATGCTCACCGCCGACCCCACCTGGCTCGCCGCCGCGTTCGCCGCCATCACCGACCGTTGCGGCTCGGTCGACGCCTATCTCGTCGACACGCTCGGCGTCGACGCCGCCCGCCGCAAGGCGATCCGCGACCGGCTGATCGATCCGCGCGAGTAGGGTGGTGACGCTTACAGGTCGGCAACCGACCGGTCAGTAGCGCCAACTGACCAGGTCGGCGCCGGGCGGAGCGGTCGCCGCGATCCGCGCCATGATCTGGGGAAGGTAGCGGCTGTTGTAGCGTAGCCGCGTGACCGCATTGGGCAGCTTGGGGTCGCCGTTCCAGCAATGCTCGGCGCGGTCGCCGTAGCGGACTTCGCCCTGATAAGGCGGGTTGGTCGTCTTGAGGAAATCCTCCATCAGATAGACGGCATTGTTCAGGTGGAAATTATCCATGTCGCCGACGTAGATGTGGATCTTGCCCTGGAGCTTGGGTCCCAGCGTCTTCCAGTCGCGCTGCATGATGTAGCGCAGGTCGTAATTCTCGCGCCAATGGGCCGCGACCTGCTTGTCGATGACGCCGCTGGTCTTGTCCCAGATCGGCTTGGGGTAACCGTCGGCGCCCATCGGCGAATAGACCGCGTCCCAGATGTCCCACTGCCCGCCCGATCGGCTGTGGCTGCCGATGACGCGCTCGTAACGGTTCTCCATCTCGTTGGTCCAGCCGACATGGCCGCGATAGTCCTGGTTGATCATCACCGGCACGCGCCCGAAGGTCCCGATCTTCCAGAACGCGTTTTTGTCGTCGTAGATGTTGACGACTTTCGTCTGGCGGAAGTCGATCGTGTCGGGACATGCGGCGAAGGCGCCATTGTAGTCGTCGGGATATTTGACCTGGACGCCGAGCGCGATCCAGCCGCCGGTCGATCCGCCGTACAGGAAGCGCGACCAGCCCTTGCCGAGCCCGCGGAACCTCGCCTCGAGCGCCGGGATGAATTCAAGCGTGATGGCGTCGCCATAGGGGCCAAGGTTGGCCGAGTTGACCGCATAGCTGTCGTCGAAATAGGGGTTCGAATGATCGATCTCGACGATCAGCATGCGCGGAAAATCGGCCGACGTCCATTGGCGGTAGAAATCATAGGCCTCCTGCTGCTCGACGCGGTTGTAGCAGGGATGCCTGAAGCGCGCCGACGGCACGCATTTCAGGTCGGCGTCGGGCGGCGTGGTCCGAAAGCCCGAGAAGGTGTCGGGGAAGTGTCCGTGGTTGACCATCAGCGGATAACGCGCCTCGGGATGGCGGTCGAAGTCCTTGGGCACGAGGACGTGGCCGCCGAGGAAGATGTCGCGGCCCCAGAATTTCGACAGGCTGGGGCTGCGGAACTTGAAATAGCGGATGAACGCGGTGTCGACCGGCTTGGCCACCGGCGGGATGACGGTATCGAGCACGATACGGAGTTCACCGCCGGCGAGCGGATCGAACGACAGCAGCTGCGGCTTGCTGAAGACGTTGCCCGGCTCCTTGCGCCAGTTCTGCCCGGCCCCGCGCGGCGCGGGCAGCTTGACCGTCTTGCCGTTGGCCAGCCGGTAGCTGTCATACTTGTGGAGCAGCGCCTGCACCCAGTATCGCCCGGCGGGGATCTCGGCCATGTCGGCGAGCGGATAGCCGGTGATGCCGGGCGCGAACCTCGCCGCCTGTCCTGCCTTCCAGCTATCGACGTCGACGCCGAAGATCTGCGCCGAATCCGCACCGCGTTGCGCCAGGAAGCGCGGCTCGGGCTCGGCGACCTTGCTGAACATCAGCAGGACGCGACCGTCGTAGCTGCGCTGCGGCATCCCGGCGCCAAGCTCGACGCGGACCGTCTCGGCCCGCGCTCCCACGGCGCACAGCAGCAACAGGGCGAGCAGTAGCCGCATCACTTCGCTTCGATCGAATGGAACTCGGCAGGGCACATCAGCCGAACGGATCGTCGATCGACGGCGGCGGCGTCGAGAAATAGCGCGGCCCCGACGGGGTCATGTAGAAACAATCCTCGATCCGCACGCCGAACGCGCCGGGAAGGTAGAGGCCGGGCTCGTTCGAGAAGCACATGCCGACATCGAGCGGCGTCGTCTCGCCGTGGACGAGATTGACCGGCTCGTGGACGTCGAGGCCGATGCCGTGGCCGGTGCGGTGCGACAGGCCCGGCAGGCGGTAGCCGGGGCCGTAGCGGAGCGTTTCGTAATAGCGGCGGACGGCATCGTCGACCGATCCGGCCGGGGCGCCGAGGCGGGCGGCGGCGAACGCGACGTCCTGCCCGCGGCGCGCCTGCGCCCAGACGCGGTGCTGCAGCGCCGACGGCGCGCCGTGGACGAAGGTCCGCGACACGTCGGAGAAATAGCCGTCGACGGTGCAGACGCAGTCCATCAGGATCAGCGAGCCCGCGCGCACCGTCTCGGGCCGCTTCGAGCCGTGCGGATAGGCGCTGCCCTCGCCGACCTGCACGCCGGCCGAGGGGGTGGACCCGCCGAGCGACAGCATCGCCGCCGCCATCAGCCGGCCGATATCGGGCCCCGACATGCCGGCGACGACGCGCCGGTACGTGTCGCGATAGGCGGCGATGGTGATGTCGGTCGCGCGCTGCATCAGCGCGATCTCGGCGGGCGACTTGCGCATGCGGACGGCGTCGACCAGCGCCGCGCCCGCGACGGTCCGCACGTCTGGCAGGAACTGGCGCACGCCGTCGACCACGAAGAAGCGGACGCTGGCCTCGACCGCCAGCACCCCGCGCGCCAGCTTGCGGTCGCGCCACCAGCCGGCGATGAGCGCCGCGGGGTTCTCGTCCTCCTGCCAGACGCGGACCTCGGCGGGGACGTCGAGCATCTCGCGGACGCGCGGTTCCTCGAAGCCCGGGGTGACGACCAGGATTTCGCCCTCGGCGGGCAGCACCGCCCCCGTGAGCCGCTCGCTGCGGCCCCACTGCACCCCGGTAAAATAGGCCAGCGTCGACCCCGCCTCGACGAGCAGCGCGGCGACGCCCTGCGCGCGCATCGCCGCCTGGACGCGAGCGAGCCGCGCCTGCCGCTCGGCCGAGGTGATCGGCGCCGCCGCAGCGATAATGGTCCGTGGAGCGGGTGCGGCGCCGACCGTACCCGTCAGCACGGCCGCTCCGCCCACGGCGGCCGCGCCCAGGAACCGGCGGCGGCTGGGCCAAGCCCCCATGCTATTTGCCGCCGGCGAGATCGCGCAGCAGCACGTCCCAGAACAGCAGTTCCTTGTAGAACGACTTCAGCGGAACGCGCTCGTCGGTGCCGTGGGCGCGGTTGTCGTCTGGGCGGACCATGACGAGGCTGCCGGCGCCGTAGGTCGGGATGCCGATGCGGCGGAACTCGCGGCCGTCGGTGCCGCCCGACGACATGCTCGGCTTGACCGGCGTGCCGGGATAATTGGCGTGGACGGCGCGCGCGATCGCCGCGAACAGCGGGGGATTGATCGGCGAGATCGGGCTCTCGACCGCCTCGCCGACGGGCGTCACCTTGATCTTGTCGTCGCCGATGACCTCGACCAGCTTCGCCTGCACCGCCGCGACGCGCGTCCCCGGGAAGATGCGGCAGTTGACCGTCGCCACGGCATTCTGCGCCAGCGCATTGAAGGCGTTGCCCGCCTGCAGCATCGTCGGCACGCACGTCGTCCAGAGGAGGTTCGCCTCCGGATACTTGCCCGCGACCGCGATCGCGGCGGCGTTGCCGGGATCGGTCAGCAGCATCGTCAGCGCGGCGCCGAACTCGTCCTTGCGCTCGGCGGCGACGTCCTCGACCATCGTCCGGCTGATCGGATTGAACTCGACCGGGAAGCGGTACGCCTGGATCCGCTTCAGCGTGTCCGCCAGCTCGAAGATGGCGTTGTCGGTCCGCGGCGCCGAGCTGTGCCCGCCCGCATTGGTCGCCGCGACCGTGAACGTCGCGGTGGTCTTTTCCGCCGACTGGATGCTGAAGTCGTAGACCTTGCCGTCGCGCGAGACCGCGCCCGAACCGGCGTCGCCGTTCAACGCATAGTCCGCCGGCCTGACCCAGCGATGCTGCGTCAGCAGGCGCGTCGTGCGCATGCCAGTCTCCTCGTCGCCCGAGAAGGCGATGACGATGTCGCGGTCGGGGACAAATCCCGATTTCTTCAGGCGGATGAACGTCGCGCTGATCAGCGAGACCTGCGCCTTGTTGTCGCTCGCGCCGCGGCCGTAGACATAGCCGTCCTTCTCGACCGGCTTGAACGGGTCGGTCGCCCAGTTCTCGGCGAGCGCGCCGACGACGTCCATATGGCCGAGCAGCGCGATCGGCTTCTTGTTGCCGGGCTTGCCGGCATAGCGCACGACCAAGGCGACGGTCTTCTCGCCGTCGATCTCGAGCGGCAGCATCTCGATATCGGCGTCGGCGAACCCTGCGGCGCGAAAGCGTTTGGCCAGCGCCTCGGCCAGCACGGGGACTTGCCCGCGGCCCTTGGCGGTCGGGATGGCGACCAGCTCGTCAAGGATCGCGCGCGCCATCTGCCGGTCGGCCTCGGTCACCGCCGCCGGCTTCGCC
The DNA here is from genome assembly GCA_964250105.1 of uncultured Sphingomonadaceae bacterium. Lineage (GTDB taxonomy): Bacteria > Pseudomonadota > Alphaproteobacteria > Sphingomonadales > Sphingomonadaceae > Polymorphobacter_B. The sequence goes on along the minus strand of CAXUEV010000024.1, from coordinate 7,590 downwards.
GCCGCCGCACCGGCCAGCGCCGCGGCCACCGCTACCGCCCGTAACGCCTTGTTCGATCGCATGCCGGACCTTCCACCTTGGGGAACCCGAAGGATCGGCCATCCTCGCCGATCCTTCAAGCGTCGCAGTTCGTCAGAAATCGATCGACACGCCGGCGAACAGGTAGCGCCCGGTCGAGTCGTAGAACTGCGGATAGGTGTTGCCGTTGCCGCCATCCTCGATCGCCGAGGTCGTGGTCAGCGGCGGGTCCTTGTCGAGCAGGTTGTTGACGCCGAGGCGCAGCGTGACCTTTTCGCGGGCGGTATAGGCCAGCGACAGGTCGAAGTAGCTGCGCGCCGCGAGCGACCGGTTGACCTCGCTGAAGCTGCCCGCGAGCACCGGCTGCGAACTCGTCTGCGCGACCTTGACTGAGGCGACGTAGCGCCACGTCACGGCGACGCTCAGGTCCCACGGCGTGCTCCACGTCGCCAGCAGCTTGTGGCGCCACTCGGGACGCGGGCGGCCGCACAGCCCGCCGTACAGGCCCTTGCAGTCATAGATGTCGGTGGCCGGCGAGTTGGGCAGCGGCGTGGTCTTGTACGAGCCGAGATAGGTTCCCAGCAGGTTGACGCCGATCGAGCCGAGATTGCCGATCGCCGTCCGGTAGTCGACCGCGAGATCGACGCCGTCGGTCGCGAGCGAGCCGGTGTTGACGTTGAAGCGCCGGAAGAAGCCCGCCTCGCCCTGGAACAGCGAACCCGTATCGGGATTGCGCTGGATCAGGTTGCAGAAGAACGGATCGCCGCTGGCGAGGCAGTTGGTCAACGACAGGTTCGGATTGACGCTGCCGACGAGGTCGTCGACCTTGATGTTGAAGTAATCGACCGAGATCGTCAGGTTCCTGACGAAGCTCGGCGCGAAGACGGCGCCCAGCGAGTAGGTCTTGGCTGTCTCCGGCTTGAGATCGGGGTTGCCGCCGATCAGCGAGTTGAACTGGCCGGCGGGATTGTCGACGATGAAGCCGTATTGCGCGGCGGTGACGCCGGTCCGGGCGCATTGTTCGCGCGAGGCGAACGGCGCGTCGCCGGCGCACGGGTCGAACGAGCCGTCGGCGTTCTCGGTCAGCTCGACCTCGAACAGCGACTGGCTGCTGAACAGCTCGATGACGTTGGGCGCGCGCGCGGCGCGCTGGTAGCTGCCGCGCAGCCGCAGCGCTTCGACCGGCGACCAGTTGAGCCCCAGCTTGTAGGTGTTGGTCTTGAAGCCGGTGTCATAGTCGGAATAGCGATACGCGCCTTCGACCGACAGCAGTTCGAAGAACGGCCTGTCCGAAACGATCGGCACGATGACCTCGCCGAACACTTCCTTGGCGGTCGTCGATCCCGCGATCGGCAGCTCCGGGCTTGCCGCCGCCTGGTAGATTTCGTCGGGGCGGTAATCGACGGTGTTCTTGCGATATTCGAGGCCGAAGGCGATGCCGATCCCTTCCGCCGCCCAGGGCGACTGGAAGCCGTAGGTGCCGAGATTGCCGTCGATGACGCCGACGACGTTGGTCAGGCTGGTGTCGCCCGTAATGCTCTTGAACTCGGCGATGTAGTCCGCCGCCTCCTGGCTGGCGGACGCGCCGAAATAGTCGAGCGGCGCGCAGTTCGGGTCGTTGTTGTCGGTACTGGCGTCGGCGTTGACCGCGCAGACGATCTGCCCCGCCGAGTTGCGCACCGCGTTGAAGGCGCGTGCCGTGCGCGTCCGGTTCGCGTCGCCCGAGAAGCGGCTGCGGTAGCCGACGTTCGAATAGGACCCGAACACGTCGTAGCGGAACGGCCCGGTCAGCTCGCCGCGCATGCCGAGGACCGCGCGGTAGGTGGTGTGGCGGATGTCGTCCTGCCGATTGCCGCCCTCGACATTGCGCCGGGCGACGAGCACGCCGTTGGCGACGGCGTTCGGCCCGACGTAATTGCCCGCCGCGTCGTAGACGCTGCCGCTCGCCAGGCCGCGGCTGGTGCACAGATAGTCGAGTTGCTGCGCGCTTAGATACGGGTTGTCGCAGTTGATGCCGCTGATGCCGCTCGACGTGATGTTGATGCCGCCGCTGTTGTTGCCCGGCGCGATCTGCGCGACCGAACGGTCGTCCATGAAGTTCAGCTCGGTATAGGCGGTGAAGTGCGGGGAGATCTCGTAGTGTGCGAACGCGCCCAGGGCATAGCGCTCGTCCGGCCGCTGGTAGTAGTTCGCCGGCGCGAAATTGTAGGTCGACGTACCCGGCACGAACTGCCCGTCGGCGACGCGGAACGAGGTCGGCAGGCCCGGGATGCGCCCGCCGTTGGTCAGGTTGGCGGGCGCGTTGTTGGCCGAGCCGCTGCACGCATAGTCGCTGCCGCCGGTGCCCGTCGCACCGAGAGCGCAGGCGCTATAGTCGTAGTCCTTCTGCAGGATCGGGTTGACCTTGCGGTAGCTGGCATAGGCGGTGACGTTGCCGCGCCCCTCGGCAAGGTTCGCGCCGACCACGGCCGAATAGTCCTGGGCAAAGCCGTTCCAGACGGTCTTGTCGGCGTTGGGATAGGCGCCGGGCACGCGTGCGTCGTTCGCGTCGAGCAGGTCGCGCAATTCATCGCGGTCGTTGCGATGCTGGAACGCCGACACGTTGCCGGTCAGCCGCAGCCCCTCGAAATCGTCGATCATCTTGAAGTTGACGACGCCGGCGATGGCGTCGGAGCCATAGACCGCCGAGGCGCCGCCGGTCAGCACTTCGACCGACTTGATCAGCGCCGCGGGGATCTGGTTGACGTCGGACGGGATGTTCTTCGGCGACCCATAGGGCAGCCGCCGGCCATTGAGCAGGACGAGCGTGCGCGACGGCGACAGCCCGCGCAGGTCGACCTGCGCGGTGCCGGTGGCCTCGTTCGAATTGTTCGCGCCCTGGGCGGCGAAGACCTGCGGCAGCGCGTTGATCAGGTCCTCGGTGCGGACGACGCCGCGCGCGGCGAACTCCTCCGACCGGACCTCGGTGATCGGGCTGACGCTCTCGATATTGGCCGAGCGGATGCGCGAGCCGGTGACGACGATATCCTCCTCGCCGCTCGCCGCCGCGTCGGGCACGCCGGCGACACCCGGCACGGCGGGCGACTGCGCCGACGACGGCACCGACGCGGCGACAATGACGGTCGAGGCCAGCAACAGCGCTCGGATCTTGGACGTCGTCATGTTGAATACCCCTTTATGTGGTCGATCGGCGTGGGGGATCTTCGACCCCCTCTTCGGCCGGTTACTTGTAGCGCCAGCTCGTCAGGTCGGCCCCTGCCGGCGCCGTCTTGGCGATGCGGTCGAGAATCTTGGGCACGTACATCGTGTTGTAGCGCAGGCGCGAGATGGCGTTGGGCAGGTTGGGATCGCCATTCCAGCAATGCTCGTCGCGATCGCCGTAGGTGATCTCGCCCTGATACGGCGGGTTGGCCGTCTTGAGGAAGTCTTCCATCAGGTAGACTGCGTTGTTCAGGTAGAAATTGTCCATGTTGCCGACGTAGATGTGAATCTTCCCTTGGAGCTTCGGCCCCAGCGTCTTCCAGTCGCGCTCGAGGATATGGCGCAGGTCGTAGTTCTCGCGCCAATAGGCGGCGACTTGCTTGTCGATGACGCCGGTGGACTTGTCCCAGATCCGCTTGGGATAGCCGTCGTCGCCCATCGGCGAATAGACCGCCTCCCATATGTCCCACTGGCCGCCCGAGCGCGTCTTGTCGCCGAGCACCAGCTCAAGCCGGTTCTCGTCCTCGGCGGTATAGAAGACATGTCCGCGATAGTCGCGCTTGCCCGGCTTCGCGACGCGGCCGAAGGTTCCGTAGCTGTAATAGGCGTTGGCGTCGTCGTAGATGTTGGTGACCATCGTCTGGCGGAAGTCGATCGGGTCGGGGCACGCCGCGAAGGCACCGTTGTAGTCGTCCGGATATTTGACCTGGACGCCCAGCGCTTCCCAGCCGCCGGTCGAGCCGCCGTACAGGAACCGCGCCCAGCCCTTGCCCAGGCCACGGAACTTCTTCTCGAGCGCGGGAATGAACTCGTAGGTGATGGCGTCGCCGTACGGCCCGAGATTGGCCGAATTCACCGCATAGCTGTCGTCGTAATACGGGTTCGAATGGTCGATCTCGATCGCCAGGAAGCGCGGGAAGTCCGCCGAAATCCACGTCTTGTAGAGGTCGTAGGCCTCCTGTTCCTCGGTGCGGTTGTAGCACGGCAGGCCGAAGCGCTCGCTCGGCTTGCAGACGAGATTGGGATCGGGCGGCGTCGTCCTGAAACCGCCGAACGTATCGGGGAAATGCCCGTGGAAGACCATCAGCGGATAACGCGCCTCGGGATGCTTGTCGAAGTCCTTCGGGACGAGGACGTGCCCGCGCAGGAAGATGTCGCGTCCCCAGAATTTCGACAGCTTGGCGCTGCGGAACTTGAAGTGCCGGATGAATTCGGTATCCCTGGGCTCCTCGACCGGCGGGATGACCTTGTCCAGCGTCACCGCGATCGGCGTCGTGCGCGCCGGATCGAAATCGACCAGTCGCGGCGTGCTGAACAGGTTGCCCGGCTCCTTGCGCCAGTTCTGGCCGCCGCCGCGCGGTGCGGGCAGCTTGACCGTCTTGCCGTTCGCCAGCCTGTAGGTTTCGTAGCGGTGCAGCACCGCCTGGACATGATATTGCCCCTTGGGCACGTCGGCGAGCACGCGCGCCGGGAACCCCGCCGTCGCCGGTCCGATCGATGCCTGCCCGCCCGGCGCCAGTCCCGCGACGTCGACCCCGAACACCTGCGCGCCCCAATAGTCGGGGCGGACCTGGAGACGCGGCTCGGTCGCCTCGTCCTTGGTGAGGATAACGATCAGCCGCCCGTCGATGTTGCCGCCGGCGACCGTCGCCGGCACCGTGACGGCGAAGTTGTCCGCCGCCGCCGGCACCGCCGCCGCCGCCAGCAGCGTCGCCACCGCCGCGCCGCGGAGCCCCTTGCCCAATGCCGTCATCGTCTCGCCCCCTTGTCAGCGCCGATTATCTGCGTCCGGAAATCAGCGTCATGCCGGTCTGCCGCCCGTCGAGGAACCGCACGCTGGCGCCGTCGAAATAGGCGTTCTCCTCGCTGCGGAACTGCACCTCCTGGCCGCCCCATTCGGGGACGGGCGCGGTGGCGGACAGCTCGATCGACCAGGTCGTATTGGCGTGCACCGGATAAGCGCCGCGCTCGTCGCCGTTCTGGTTGTCCCAGAACCCGATCGCGGTGCCGGCGGCATGGCCGTGATAGCCGAGCGGGTGCGAATAGATCGACGGCTTCAGTCCCGCGGCGATCGCCGTGGCCCGCGCCCGCGCCAGCACGGCATTGCCGCTGTCGCCGGCGTTGAACGCGGCGAGCAGCGCGTCGGTCACGCCGTTCGCCGCCTTCAACCCCGCCCGCAGCCCCGCCGGCGCATCGCTCTCGCCGGGTTTCAGCACATAGGCGAGATGCTGGGTGTCGGTGTTGAGCCGCAGATAGGTGATGCCGAAGTCGGTCCACAGCATGTCGCCGGGCTGGATCACCGTGTCGCCCTCGAGCATTCCGCTGCTGCCCTGCCGCAGCACCGCGACCGACGGCTGGAACCACGGCACCAGCCCAAGATCGACGACGCGCTGCCGGTACCACCAGACGACGTCGGCGGTGGTCGTCACCCCCGGCGTGATCACCTTGCGCGAGAACGCCTCGGCGATGATCGCGTGCGCGGTCCGCAGGATGCCCGGATAGGCGCGCAGCTCCATCGGCGTGCGCGTCTCCAGCCAGCCGATCGCCAGCCGATCGCCGGGAACGATGCGGTCGCGATACTCGGACGCCAGCGCGGCGCGCATGTCGTTGTACTGGCTCAGCGTCATGCCATCGGCGAACGCCGACAGCGACGAGGTATTGATCGCGATCCGCTTCGGCTTGCGCTCGGCGACCAGCGTGGCGACCTGCCGCCACTGGTCGGGCTGCTTTTCCGGGTCCCACGCCGGCTTGAACAGCCCGCCCAGCCCATAGCGGCTGACGGTCAGGCGCTCGACCGGCTTGCCGTCGCCGGGATCGAAGAAGATCAGGATCGTCCGCCGGCGGGCGTGCAGGCTCTCGGCATCGAGCATCGTCGCGACGACGGGGTCCTCGAAATACTCGCGCGCCATCAACAGCCACATGTCGGTCTTCTGCTCGCGCATCAGCCGCGGCACGATCGTGTCGAGGCGGTCGGCGAGAACGGCGTTCTCGAACGCCGCACGGTCGCGGATCGGCAGGATCCTGGGCAGCGCCGGCGTGGCCTGCTCGACATCCGACATCGACAGCGTCGGCGGCAGTTCGGCGCCGACGACCCGGGCCGCGCCGAGGACGACGGCCAACGCCGCCGCCACTACGCCGATCTTCCGCGCCGGAAAGCACCCCATGCCAGTCCCCCTTTGCCCGGCGAGTTCGTAGCCCTCGTCCGGTTATGTCCAGATGGTCGCATATCGTTCGATCCTGTCAATCGCTTTTCTGCACCGCACAAATGTTTTTCGCAGCGCTTGCCGCGGCGGCGGCAGCGTTGCAGGATCGCCTGTCGGTCCGGTCGACCAAGCGGCGGACGGCACGCGGTGGCGGGTCGCGGAGGATCATCGTCGTTCGCCCTGGCGGGGCCGATCCGCCGGGCGTCGACGACCATCGACGAGGGAATAGAGCGTGGCGGCCAAGCGAATGTTCGACCCGACCAGCGAGGCGTTCCGCCTGTCCAGCTCGCCTTTCTACCTGATCGCGCACACCGACTTCAACTATCACGAGAACATGGAAGCAGTCCTCGCGACGCGCGGCATCAGTCGGTCGATCTACCGCATTCTGACCGTGTTGCGTGATTACCAGCCATGCCGGATGACCGATCTTGCTGACATGGCGCTGATCAAGCGCACGACGGTCAGCCGGATTGTCAATTCGATGGTCGAGGACCGGCTGGTCGAGACCGAGCAGAGCAGCGTCGACAGCCGCGCCACCGAGGTCCGGCTGTCGCCCGAGGGGCGCGCGCTGCTCGATACCCTGACGCCGCTGGTCGCGCCGCTTTTCGACCACGCAACGCGCGGCCTCGACCATCAGGAACTGCAGCGGCTGGTCGCCACGCTGCAGATCATCAGCGCCAACCTCGGCCACGACACCGGCACCTGAGCGCTACCGACGCTGTTTTGACTCGCCGGGAAACGATCATTATCACGTAATGGGCGAGCAAGGGGGGCGTGGGTGTGGCAGCACGGTGGCGGACGGGTGATCCGCATCGCCGAACCGGCGTCGGGATTGTCGGTACGCGCGCAGCTGCTCGACGACGAGGCGCCGCTCGCCGCCGCCGCCCTGTGGGCTCTGGCGGGTGTCGGCGACGCCCATGATGCGCTCCACGCGATGTGGACCGGGCCCGAGATCTCGTGCCCCGTGCCCGCCGCCCGGCTGCCCGCAGCGATCGACCTCGCGGCGCTGTCGCTCGAGAACGGCACGTCGCGTCCCGCCGCGGGGGACATCGTCGTGATCCCCTTGTTGCCGGGCGCATGGCCCGCCCTGCCGCCGGGTGGGGCGCTCGACATCGGGCTGTTCTATGCCGACGGCGGCCGCCTGCTGATGCCCGGCGGCTGGGTGGTC
>CAXUEV010000023.1:0-13402 GCA_964250105.1 uncultured Sphingomonadaceae bacterium | reverse complement strand
TGATGAGCCACATGTCCGAGCCCGAACCGCTCGCGCAGCAGGCCAAGCTGATGGAGAGCTACGGCGCGCAATGCGTCTATGTCACCGACAGCGGCGGTGCCTTGACGATGGACGGCTATGCCGCGCGGCTCCAGGCCTATGACCGCGTGCTCAAGCCCGAGACGCAGCGCGGCGTCCATGCCCACCACAATCTCTCGCTCGGCGTCGCCAACTCGATCGTCGCGGTGCAGAACGGCGCGGTCCGTGTCGACGCCAGCCTTGCCGGCATGGGCGCGGGCGCGGGCAACGCACCGCTCGAAGTGTTCATCGCCGCCGCCGATGTCTACGGCTGGAATCACGGTTGCGACCTATTCGCGCTGATGGATGCGGCCGAGGATCTTGTCCGCCCGCTGCAGGATCGCCCGGTGCGCGTCGACCGCGAGACGCTCAGCCTTGGCTATGCCGGCGTCTACTCCTCGTTCCTGCGCCATGCCGAGAAAGCGGCGGCCGATCACGGGCTCGACACCCGCGCGATCCTGCTCGAGCTCGGCAGGCGCAAGATGGTCGGCGGCCAGGAGGATATGATCGTCGACGTCGCGCTCGACATGGTCAGGCAGAAGGAGTCTGCGTTTGCTTGAGGTCATGGACATCGCCGCGCGGCTCGACGACGCCGCGCGCTTCGCCACCGCCACGCCGCAGCTCGACGCGCCGCTGACGCTGGAGGACGCCTATCGCGTCCAGGCCGCGTCGCTCGGCCGGCGCTACCAGCGCGGCGAGAACCGTGTCGGCATCAAGATGGGCTTCACCAGCCGCGCCAAGATGGTGCAGATGGGCATCGACGAGATGATCTGGGGCCGGCTGACCGACCAGATGCTCGTCGAGGACGGCGGTACGATCGCCTTCTCGGCCTATGTCCACCCGCGCGTCGAACCCGAGATCGCGTTCCTGCTCAAGGCGCCGCTAGCCGGCCGGATAACGCCCGCCGCCGCGCTCGCCGCCGTCGGCGGGATCGCCCCGGCGCTTGAGATCATCGACAGCCGCTACCGGAACTTCAAATTCTCGCTGACCGACGTGATCGCCGACAACAGTTCGTCGTCGAGCTTCGTCGTCGGACCCTGGGCCGATCCCGCGCACGACACCTCCAACCTCGGCATGATCCTCGAGATCGACGGCGAGGCGCGCCAGATCGGATCGAGCGCCGCGATCCTCGGCAATCCGATCCGGTCGCTCGTCGCGGCGGCGCGGCTGGCGGACGAGGCGCACGAGCCGCTCAAGGCCGGCGATGTTGTCATGGCGGGCGGTGCTACCGCCGCCGAGCAGCTCGGCATCGGTCAGCATGTGCGTCTGGTGGTCCAGAAGCTCGGGCGCGTCGAATTCAGGGTCGGCGAGTAAGGAGGGGATATGCCTTCAGAAGAGACCCAGGCAAGTCTTACGATCTCCACCGATCCCAGTATCATTACCGCGATCGAACGCTTCGTGGTTGACGACAGCCACAAGGATGACGCGATAGAGCTGGCCGGACGCCACATCGTCGCGACCTGGCGGAACGAAGAAGCCTTCATCGGCGCGGCGCTGCTGCGTGGCCGCAACCATCTCGGCATCTCCTGCTACGCGCAGTGGCAACGCCTGACCGACAAGATCTCGCCCGACGCGCCGCCCCCCGAATGGTCGCTGATGGCGGCATTGCCCGGATTCGCCGTGACAGAGTCGCGCATCTTCAGCACCGATTTCATCGAAAACCTTGCCGACCCGACAGGCACGATCCTGTCGTTCGAGGAGGCACCGCGCCTTCATTACGGCCTGTTCTCGGTAAAGCCGGAGAACCAGAACAAGGTGATGGACCTCGGCCGCGGCAATTCGGGCAAATTGCTGGGGATGCCGGGTCTGGCGAGCATCAACTGGCACCGCAGCATCGATGGTCAGATGATCAACAATTTCGGCACCTGGCAGCATTTCGACGGCTTGCAGCTGATGGGCCGGCAAAAGGGCTTCAGGCTCGGTACCGAGGACGTCTACTGGCATGGCTGGGCCGACTGGGACAACGAGCTGTTTGATCTGGCCGCGGTGATAACGCGAGAAGGTTTTTCCAGCGCCGCCGTCACCAGTTGAGCTGAACCATCATTTCACTTTGCCGCGAAGGCGCACGACTCCCACGTCGGCGGCCGAGCTCGGACGGTTGATCGTTCCAGCGGGACGGTAAATAAGCGACGGCGCGAGGAAGGAGGCGTTCGTGCCGGATCGGACAATCGACGAGCGGCTTGCACGGTTCGAGCTGCTCGCCGCGCCGGGCCATCTGCTGCGCCGCAATCACCAGCGCTCGCTCGAGATATTCACTCGCCACGTCGGCGACGATGTGACCCGGCAGCAGATCGCGCTGCTCATCGCGCTGGCGCAGTGCGATGCCTCGTCGCAACGCGATCTCGTCGAAGCGACCGGCATCGACAAGAGCACGCTGAAGGAGATGCTCGACCGGATGATCGTGCGCGGCTGGGTGCAGCGCGACCGGCACCCGCTCGACAGCCGCGCGTGGGCGATGCGTATCACCGCCGACGGGGCCGGCATCCTGCACGATCGGCTCGACCGTATCGAAGCCGCACAGCGCGAGATCATCGCGCCGCTGTCATGCGCCGACCAGCGTTTGTTCCTGCGCTGCTTGCGGATGCTGATCGGCCTCGAGCCCGGTAACGACGCAGCCACTTACGCCGGTGTCAGCGTGCCCATTTCGCCCGAGTGATAGCGTCGCGAAGCTTTCGCGAGCGCCTCCGGAGAGGAGAGCACGAACGGACCGTTGGTGTAGGCCGGTGCGGCGACCGCTTCCCCGGACAGCAGCAGCAATCTCGCGCGGGCGTCGACGGCGCGCATGGTGACCCGTTGGTCGCCGCGCGCGAAGACGACCAGATTGGGCGCCGCCACCAGCCGGCGCGGACCGTAAGCCTCGCCGAAGTCCAGCGTGCCCTCGAACAGATAGATCGCGAGACCTGCTGCCCGCGAGCGCGGCGATCCGGCCTGGGGAGACGTATCTGGCCAACTGACATTGGCGTCTCGCGCGAGTTCGAGATCGAGCAGCACGAGCGGGCTCGGCGGCTCGAACGGCGCGACCAGTGTCTCGAACGACCCTGACAGCACCCGCAGCCGGCCGCCTCCGGGAATCGCGGCCGTGGGCATCCGGCCAGGCTCGACGTGGTGGATCATCGCCGGCTCACTTTCTTGCGCGACCGGCTGACGAATGAAGATCTGCATCCCTTCCGCTACGATCCCCGATCGATCGGGCACCTCCTCATGGACGATCCCGGAACCGGCGGCGGTCCAGTGCAGGCCACCTGGCGGGATCAGGCTCCGGTCGCCGCGGCTGTCGCGGTTGCGCATGCCGTTGACCGATTCGGGCAGGACGTAGGTCACGGCGGAAAAGCCGGCATGAGGGTGTGGCGGGAAGGTCGGGCCGGTCATCCGGAAATGATCGACGTTGAGAAACGGATCGGCTTCGGCGCCGAACATCGCCTTGCCCATGCGAAGCGCCCCGAAAGCGTCACCATGGCTCGCCGCGTGCGGCGCGCAGATGCGGACGATCGCCCGGTCCGACTGAACATAGCCCATAACCCAGTCTCCGTGGAAGATAGGCGAAGCCCTTCACTCATCTTCTTGACAGTAGCTCGTCATTTGTGGATGCACTTTTCGGAGACGTTGTGCAAGTTTGCCGGTCGGCGCGACTCGCAGGGTAAGCAACGAGCGCCGGCGTGACCCGCACACACGGGCCGGAGGGACAGGACGTGACGGAGATGATGACGGTGCTCTGGGAAGAGCGTGCGATCCAGAACGCCATGCTCGCATTCGGCCGGACGCTCGACACCGGCGACTGGGAGGGACACCGCGCCTGTTTCAAAGACGTGGTCGCCATGGACTTCAAACGCCTCACCGGCTTCGATGTCGTACGCGTGTGCGCCGACGACTGGGTCGAATTCGCCAAGCAGATCCTGTCGCCGGTCCGGCGACACCACACCTACACGAATTTCTCGCCGCGGATCGAAGGCGATCGCGCTTTCCTCACGCTCAAGCAGACATCCCGCCACTGGAAGTCCTCGGACACCGGCAATAGCGACTACACCCAATACGGCTCATACGATGTCTGGTTCGAACGCGTCGGCACTGCCTGGAAGATAGACTATCTGAAGCATGACTTCGTCTGGTCCGACGGGAACAACGCCCTGTTCGACATGCGCGAGCCGGCACTGGTCGCGGCACTTCAGCGAGTATTTTGCGAAGAGAATTTCGCCGCCGCGGCGGCCGATCCGCCGGTCTGACGTCCAACTGCGGCCTTTAACATGCTCGGTGCTTGAAAATGGTGCCGCTTAAATGAAGCTACACCACTACTCATCGACGATGATAAATCATCGTCAAGCGCAATGCTGATCCTGCAGCGGATCTTATCTGGCATCAAGCAACTTCTCGTTCGAAGTCGATAATCTCGCGAACACGGCAGTGCCGGAGCCATCGACTTGGGCAATGCTGGTCGGCGGTCTGGGACTTGTCGGCGCGACGCAACGCCGCCGTCGCCGCTTGTCGGTCGTCGCCATCTAATACGCGGACGGGAGGGATGCCAACGCATCCCCTCCGGTTCAGCCTACAAGCCGGCGAGCGCGATTGCGCACTGTGCGGTGCCGGTGTCGTCCACGATCTCGCCATCAGCTGCGATGGCTGAGAACAAGGTGTGAGCGCAGCGGTCATAGCGGGTGTTGATGCGCCGCCAGTCTTTGAGCTCGCCGAACATGTTTTCGATCCGATGACGATAGCGGTAGAGACTCCGATCATGCATAACACCAACAATCGAGACAGTTAACGAATCAGTAAGGTTGTTGTTTCTGGCTTGGCAGTCACAACTGCTATACTCAAGCACGATGTTAGTAGCTGAAATAAATTCCGAATTTCCCGCGGCAGATAATTCCGAATTGCCACCCGACTTGCGGGCCAGCGTTCAGCGACATCAGAAGCATCTAGGCGTGCTCGTCAACAGCCTACGCGCTGCCGGGGTCGACGAGGGGACCATCGAGACCAGTGTGCGGCAGCTTGTCGAAAGCTATGGAGAAGAGCTCGCCGTCGCGCTGCGAGCTTTCGTCCGGGGACGGCCAGATGTATGATTCGCTCCTGCGCGACGAAGCCGGGCGCATCGCGGCGGTTGATCGCCTTGATGTTCTCGACACCCCGCCCGAGGCGCCCTTTGAAAAAATCGTTGACTTGGTTCGAACGATTTTGAACGTGCCGATGGCGACGGTCACGCTGGTCGATCGCGATCGCCAATGGTTTTTGGCGCGTCGCGGCATGGCCGCGCAGCAGACGCCGCGAGCGATATCGTTTTGCGCCCACACCATTCAGCAGCGTGACCCTCTGCTCGTTCCGGACGCCCGTCTCGATCCTCGCTTCGTGAACAGTCCCCTTGTGCAGGGCGATCCGCAGGTTCGCAGCTATGCGGGCGTTCCGCTTCGGACCGCGGAGGGGTATAATGTCGGTGCCTTGTGCGCGATTGATACGCGACCGCGGATCTTCAATGACGCTGAGGTCAATATCCTGGTGAATTTTGCGAACATCGTGACCGATGAACTCGAGTTGCGTTTGATTGCTCAGCGAGATCATTTGACCGGCGCGCTGACACGGCGTGGATTTGTCGAGCAGGCTTCCAGAGAGCTCGCCTCACATACGCGCCACGGGCGTCCCGGTGCGCTGGTCATGCTCGATGTCGATCACTTCAAGGGGGTGAACGATCGCCACGGGCACGCAGCGGGCGATCAGGTGTTACGCCAGATCGCGGAACTCTGCCATTCGGTTATCCGTCCGAGCGATTGCCTTGGCCGGCTCGGCGGTGAGGAATTTGCATTGCTCCTCCCCGACTCAGCTCCGGCGGAAGCCTCTGCAGCCGCAGAGCGCTTTCGCGAGCTGATTGCAGAGCATCCATTCGACATTGGCGCGGGCCGGACGCTGCAGGTCACTGTCAGCCTTGGCGTGGCATCGCTTAATCCGGCGATCACCAGTGTCGATACATGGCTCGCCGCTGCAGACACTTTGCTCTATCGAGCGAAGCACAAAGGTCGAAACCGTTGCTGTACTGACGCATTTGCCGAAGCTGTCTAGGTCGGTCTTGAGCCGACAGACCGTATCATTGCCGACCGGCAGCAGCAGGCGCTTGGCGAGACTGGCCGCTGGCCGCCCGCCTCGCTGCAGGTCATCGACGAAGATGTTTCTGCTCAACGTGAGCGGCGATGGCACGAACGAGACGACGTCTGCTGCGATGCGCGACAGCCAGAAGGCGTGCGCGGTGCGCCAGCCAAGCTTCGGGTCGGCCACGAAATCGCAACCCCCAAGGCTCGACGCGATCGTCATTCGCGCATGTACCGATATCGCTGCTGCTGCCGACACAGGAACTCCCGGGCGAGGCCGCCGCCCTCCGCTGACCGCTTCGTCGTATCCGCTTCCTGTTCGCCAATCCGGCGACGGCATGCGACGTACCCCCGGTTCACCGGGAACCGGACATCGCCCCTCGAGGGACACTAACTACGGTGCCGGCAATGCGCCAAAATGCCCGTTGCGCGGACGCCTGCCCCGGCGCTATCACGCCGAAGCGTCAGGGGTGGCGGGTCGCCGCCCGTACGCGCGTTGAACAGGGTAACGGCATGGCGACGAACCACGCGAGCGACGAGCTGACCGCCACCGGCGAGCGCCGCCGCGACTTCATCTACATCGCCACCGGCGCCTTCGCCGCGATCGGCGCGGCGACCGTCGTCTGGCCGCTGATCAACCAGATGAACCCGTCCGCCGACGTCCTCGCGCTCGCCTCGATCGACCTCGACCTGTCGGCGATCCAGCCGGGGCAGGCGGTCAAGGTCAGCTGGCGCGGCAAGCCGATCTTCGCACGCAACCTGACGCCCGCCGAACAGGCGGCGGCGAACGCGGTGCCGGTCGCGTCGCTGCGCGATCCGCAGACGCTCGCCGAGCGGACCAAGCCGGGCTATGCCAACTGGCTGGTCAACGTCGGCGTCTGCACCCATCTCGGCTGCGTGCCGCTCGGCGCCGGCGAGGGCGAGAACCGCGGCGCGCTCGGCGGCTATTTCTGTCCGTGCCACGGTTCGACCTACGACACCGCCGCGCGCATCCGCACCGGCCCGGCCCCGAAGAACCTCGAGGTGCCGCCGTACGCGTTCAAGTCGCCCACCCAGATCACGATCGGTTGAGGGTCACACCATGAGCTTTCCCTGGGCCAAGCACTACGAGCCGACGACCCCGCTCGGCAAATGGGTCGACAGCCGGCTGCCGGTGCCGCGCCTCGTCTACGACAGCCTCGGCGCCGGCTATCCGGTGCCGAAGAACCTCAACTATTTCTATAATTTCGGCGTCCTCGCCGGCGTCGCGCTGGTCGTCCAGATCCTGACCGGGGTCATCCTCGGCATGCATTATGCGGCGAACACGACGATCGCCTTCGATTCGGTCGAGCATATCATGCGCGACGTCAACGGCGGCTGGATGCTGCGCTACATGCACGCGACCGGCGCCAGCTTCTTCTTCGTCGTCGTCTACATCCACATCTTCCGCGGGCTGTTCTACGGTTCGTACAAGCCGCCGCGCGAGGTGCTGTGGCTGCTCGGGCTGGTCATCTTCCTGCTGATGATGGCGACTGCGTTCATGGGCTATGTCCTCGTCTGGGGGCAGATGAGTTTCTGGGGGGCGACCGTCATCACCAACCTTTTCTCGGCGATCCCCGTCGTCGGCGAGACGATCCATACCTGGCTGCTCGGCGGCTTCTCGCCCGACAACGCGACGCTCAACCGCTTCTTCTCGCTTCATTACCTGCTGCCGTTCGTCATCTTCGGCGTCGTCATCCTCCACGTCTGGGCGCTGCACATCCCGGGGTCGAACAACCCGACCGGCATCGACGTCAAGTCGCCCGCCGACACCGTGCCGTTCCACCCGTACTACACGGCGAAGGACTTCTTCGGCCTGTGCATCTACCTGCTGCTGTTCTCGATCGTTGTTTTCTTCGCCCCGAACATGCTCGGTGAGGTCGACAACTATATCCCGGCGAACCCGCTCTCGACGCCGGCGCACATCGTCCCCGAATGGTATTTCTGGCCGTTCTACGCGATCCTGCGCGCCTTCACGATCGACTTCCTGTGGGTGCCGGCGAAGCTGTGGGGCGTCGTCGCGATGTTCGCCGCGATCCTGCTGCTGTTCTTCCTGCCGTGGCTCGACACCTCGCCGGTGCGGTCGAACAACTACCGGCCGCTGATGAAGCAGCTGTTCTGGGTATTCGTCGTCGACGTCATCATCCTCGGCATCTGCGGCGGCAAGCCGGCGGGCGAGCCGTGGCTGCGGATCAGCCAGATCGCCTCGGCCTATTATTTCATCCACTTCCTCGTGCTGGTGCCGCTCGTCAGCCGCATCGAGAAGCCGCTGCCGCTGCCGAAGTCGATCAGCGAGGCGGTGCTCAAGCACCAGAGCAACACCGGCGCCCCCGTTGCGCTGCAGCCGAAGGGCGCGGGCGTCGCCGAAATCCCCGCCTCGGCACAGCCGGCGGAATAGGACAGGTCAATGGTTCGTCTGATCGCCTTCGCCGTCGGCCTCGTCTTCGCCGTCGCGCTGTTGTGGGGCGCGGTGGTGCCGCGCGACGCCGTCGTCGCCGACCCGGTCGAGAAATACCATCTCGAGCCGCGCGACATCAAATGGCAGCAGGACGGCGGGTTCGGCGTCTTCGGCACCTTCGACCGCGGTCAGCTCCAGCGCGGCTACCAGGTCTTCAAGGAGGTCTGCTCGGGCTGCCACTCGATCCACCGCGTCGCCTTCCGCAACCTCGCCGACCTCGGCTTCAGCGCGCCCGAGATCAAGGCGCTGGCCAAGCAGTCCGAGGTCGCGTCGATCGACGACAAGACCGGCGAGGCCAACACGAGGCCGGCGATCCCCGCCGACAAGATCCCCGGGCCGTACGCGAACGAGACCGCCGCACGCGCCGCCAACAACAACGCGCTGCCGCCCGACCTGTCGCTGATCACCAAGGCGCGCGAGCACGGGTCACGCTACGTCTATTCGCTGCTGACCGGCTACAAGGACGCGCCGACCGGGTGGACGGTGCCCGACGGGCTCTATTACAACCCGTATTTCCGCTCGTTGAACGTCGCCATGCCGCCGCCGCTGTCGGCCGACGGTCAGGTCACCTACACCGACGGCACCAAGTCGACGATCGACCAGAACGCGCGCGACGTGTCCGCCTTCCTGACTTGGGCTGCCGAGCCGACCCTTGAGGCGCGCCGCCGCACCGGCATCGGCGCGGTCGTCTTCCTCACCATCCTGTCGGTCCTCGCCTATCTGACCTATGGCCGGGTCTGGGCCGATCTCAAGCGCCGGCGCCCCGAGGTGGTCCCCGCCGAATAGGACCCGAGGGTCCCCCCGGGATGGCGCTCGGCATCATTGGCGGCAGCGGGCTCTACCTGCTGCCGGAGCTTGTTGGTGCCGAGTGGCGGACGGTCGACACGCCATGGGGGGCGCCGTCCGACGCGCTGCTCCACGGCCGGCTCGGCAGCACCGACCTCGTCTTCCTGCCGCGCCACGGCCGCGGGCACGTGATTACCCCGGGCGAGCTCAACGCCCGCGCCAACATCGCTGCGCTCAAGGCGGCGGGCTGCACCGCCATATTGTCGCTGTCGGCGGTCGGCTCGTTCCGCGAAGACCTGTCGCCGGGAAGCTTCGTCGTCGTCGACCAGCTCGTCGACCGCGCCGTCGGACGCCCGCGCAGCTTCTTCGGTGACGGCATCGTCGCACACGTCAGCCTCGCCGACCCGTTCTGCGCCAGCCTCGGCGACGCCGTGCTGGCGGCAGCACCGGACTGCATCCGCGGCGGCGTCTATCTGGCGATGGCCGGGCCGCAGTTCTCGACCCGCGCCGAGAGCCGGCTGTACCGCGCCGCCGGGCTCGATGTCGTCGGCATGACCGCGAGCCCCGAAGCCGCCCTCGCGCGCGAGGCCGAGCTTTGCTACGCCACCGTCGCGATGGTCACCGATTTCGACAGTTGGCACGACGGCGACGGCGTCGACGTCGCGCAGGTGGTCGCGGTGCTCGCCGCCAACGCCGGCCGCGCGCGCGACCTTGTTGCCGCGGTCGCGGCTGCATGGGACAGCTACGCCTGCGGCCACGGCTGCGCCCATGTGCTCGACCATGCGATCATCACCGACCGCGACCGCTGGCCGCCGGCGACGATCGCGCGGCTGCGCGGCATCGCCGGGCGCGTGCTCCCGTGATCGACGACGACCTCGCCGCACTGGTCCGCACGATCCCCGATTACCCGCACGCCGGGATCATGTTCCGCGACGTCACCACGCTGCTGCTCGACGGCCCCGGCTTCGCCGCGACGATCGACCGGCTGGCGGCGGCGGCCGACACGGAGTTCGACCTCGTCGCCGCGATCGAGGCGCGCGGCTTCGTCTTCGGCGCGGCGCTGGCGGCGCGGCTGGGCAAGGGGCTGGTCCTCGTCCGCAAGCAGAACAAGCTCCCCGGCGCTGTGATCGGCGTCAACTACGCGCTCGAATACGGCGAGGACCGCGTCGAGATCCACGCCGACGCCGTCCCGCCCGGCGCCCGCGTCCTCGTCGTCGACGACCTGATCGCCACCGGCGGCACGGCGCTGGCCGCGGCGCAGCTGCTCCGCGCCGCCGGGGCGGAGGTGACGCGCGCGGCGTTCGTCATCGACCTGCCCGATCTGGGCGGAGCCGCGCGGCTGCGCGATGCCGGGGTCACGGTCGTCGCGCTGATTGCATTTTCCGGCGACTGAACGCGCGCGGTGGCGTGTCCCGGTCGCCGCGGCGACCGGGACACGCCGGTCGATCAGGCGCGGACGAGCTTCGGGGCGCGACGCTTGCGCAGCACCGACCCGACGAGGCCGAAGCCGCCGATGAACATCGCCCAGGTCGCTGGCTCGGGGACGTCGCCGCCGATCGGCACGGGCGTGCCGTCGATGGTCACGCCGGCATAGGCGAGGCCGGAATCGTAGGCGATGTCGCCGAAGTTGGTCACGCCGAAACGGACCTTGTAGCTTCCGGCGTCGGCGATCGTGTAGCTCGACGCGATCCAGCCGGTGTTGCCGCAGCCTTGGCCGATACCGCTAAAGCAGAGGCCGGTACTGTCGCCGAGCTGGAGCCAGGCCGTCGCTCCCGGCGTGATCGGGGTCGATGCCGGGGTCAGCGTCGAGTCGTTCGCCGGAAGGCCGAACCCGGGGCTCGTATCGCCCGTCGGCGTCGTGCGCGCGGTGAACAGATAGGCGATATGCGTGTCGTCCGCGGCAAGCAGCTCGGAGAAGGCGTAATCGATATACTGGCCGGTCCCATCGGACGTGACGTAATTGAAGTAGAACGCCAGCGGGTCGCCCGCCTCGGCGGTGAAGGTGTCGGTGATGAATTCCGAGCCGTTCGTGCCGCCGGCCAGTTCGATCTGGCCTGCGTCGTCGACGCCTTGATAGGTGCTGACATAGCCGTAACCCGGGCCGCCAACGGGAGGTGCCGTCACATCGCCGTTGGGCTGGCCGGTGCCACAATTGCCGATGCACGTGCTCGCGGTCGCGCCTGTCGCCGCAAATGCCGAAACCACGACAGCAGCCGTGACCGCCCGCTTCATCAAGCGGACATTCATATCGATCATCAAATCCTCCCTGTCGCAAGCACAATGCCCACGGGGATGGTTAAGCAAAACCTGTGCCAAGCTATAAGCCACTGAATTTACTGTGATGTCACGCGCCGTGTGTAAAGTTATCCGACAGGCAATCGGAGGATCGTGCGGACGCCACTCACAACCGTACGAAACTAGACGTTGAGCCTGAAGTTCATGATGTCTCCGTCCGCGACGACATACTCCTTCCCCTCCGACCGGAGCTTGCCGGCATCGCGGGCGCCCGCCTCGCCGCCGAGGCGGACGAAGTCGTCGTAGGCGATCGTCTCGGCGCGGATGAAGCCGCGTTCGAAGTCGCCGTGGATGACGCCGGCGGCCTGCGGCGCGCGGGTGCCGGCGGGGATCGTCCAGGCGCGGGTCTCCTTGGGGCCGGCGGTGAAATAGGTCAGCAGGCCGAGCAGGCCGTAGCCGGCGCGGACGACGCGGGCGAGCCCGGTCTCGGTCAGCCCGAGTTCGCCCAGGAACTCTGGACGGTCGGCGGGGTCCATCTGCGCGATCTCGGCCTCGATCGCCGCCGAGATGACGACCGCGGCGGCACCCTCGGCCGCGGCCATCGCCGCGACGGCGGCCGACAGCGCGTTGCCGGCGGCGGCGGCCGCCTCGTCGACGTTGCACACGTAGAGCACCGGCTTGGCGGTCAGCAGCTGCGCCTGCGCCAGCACGCGCGCGTCGTCCTCGTCCTTCGGCACCGCCAGCCGCGCCGCCTTGCCGTCCCGTAGCAGGTCGAGCGCCCGGCCGAGGACGGCGACGGCGAGCTTCGCCTCCTTGTCGCCCTGGCCAGCCTTCTTGGCGAGCGCCGGCACACGTTTCTCGAGGCTCTCGAGGTCGGCGAGCATCAGCTCGGTCGCGACCGTCTCGGCATCGGCGACGGGGTCGATGCGGCCCTCGACATGGGTGACGTCGTCGTCCTCGAAGCAGCGCAGGACGTGGACGATCGCGTCGGTCTCGCGGATGTTGCCGAGGAACTGGTTGCCGAGCCCCTCGCCGCGCGACGCGCCGCGGACCAGCCCGGCGATGTCGGTGAAGCCGAGCTGCGTCTCGACGATCTTCGCCGAGCGGGCGATGCCCGCGATCGCCGCCAGCCGGTCGTCGGGCACCGGCACGTTGCCGACGTTGGGCTCGATCGTGCAGAACGGATAGTTCGCCGCCGCCGCCGCCGCGGTCGCGGTCAGCGCGTTGAACAGGGTCGACTTGCCGACGTTGGGGAGGCCGACGATGCCGCAGCGAAAGCCCATCAGTCGCATCCTCGTTCAGCCAGTCGCAGCGCGACTTCGTTCATGAAACGGCCGTCGTCGCCCCTCGCCAGCCACTCGGCCTCCGCCGCGACGACGCCGAGCATGTCGGCGAGGCCGTCGACCTCGGCCTTGGCGAAACTGCCCAGCACATAGCCGAGGACGCGGTCCCTGTGCCCCGGGTGGCCGATGCCGAGGCGGACGCGGCGATAGTCGACGCCGACATGCGCGTCGATCGAGCGGATGCCGTTGTGCCCCGCCGCACCGCCGCCGCGCTTGACCCGCACCTTGCCGGGGGCGAGGTCGAGCTCGTCGTAGAACACCGTCAGCGCGCCCGCGTCGAGCTTGTAGAAGCGCAGAGCCTCGCCGACCGAGCGGCCGCTGTCGTTCATGAACGTCGCCGGCTTGAGCAGCAGGATCTTCTCGGCGCCGATCCGCCCTTCGGCGGCGACGCCCTGGAAGCGCGTCCGCCACGGCTCGAAGCGGTGGCGGGCGGCGAT
>CAXUEV010000022.1:0-13820 GCA_964250105.1 uncultured Sphingomonadaceae bacterium | reverse complement strand
CTCGACGCGCTCGCGGTCGCCCCGCCGGCGGCGGTCGCCGCGCGGGCGCTGGCGCTGGCCAAGTCGCTGGCGGCGAAGGCGGCGGCACCGCGGTACGAGGCGCTGCTCGACCTCGCTCCGGCATATCTGGCGGCTGCGGCGCGGACGCGCAGCGGACCGCGGCTTGCCCGCGCGCTGGCGCTGTGGGAAAGGGCGACGGCGCTCGGCAGCAGCGCCCTGGCGCTCAGCCTCGAGCCGCAGAGCGTCGCCTTCGAGCTCGGAACCCTGGTCGGCGGCCTTGCCGACGCCTGACAAGCATATCGTGGAAGCCCGTGAAATCGCCCGATACCTTCTACATCACCACGGCCATCTCCTACCCCAACGGGCAGCCGCACATCGGCCACGCCTATGAGGTCGTGGCGACCGACGCGATCGCCCGCTTCCACCGGCTCGACGGCCGCGACGTCCGCTTCCTGACCGGGACCGACGAGCACGGGCTGAAGATCGCGCAGGCGGCGCGCGAGGCCGGACTGGCGCCGAAGGCCTATGTCGACCTGATGTCGCGGAACTTCGTGGCGATGGCGGCGAAGTTCGGCATCAGCCACGACCGCTTCATCCGCACGACCGATCCCGACCATATCGCCGCGTGCCAGACGCTGTGGCGGGCGCTGGTCGCGGCGGGCGACCTCTATCTCGGCCGCTATGAGGGCTGGTATTCGGTCCGCGACGAAGCCTATTACGAGCCCGACGAACTGGTCGACGCGGTCGACGCCGCCGGCGCCACGGTCAAGCTGTCGCCGCAGGGCACGCCGGTCGACTGGACGGTCGAGGAAAGCTGGTTCTTCCGCCTGTCGGCGTACCAGGACCGGCTGCTCGCGTGGTACGACGCGCACCCGGGCTTCATCCAGCCGGCGAGCCGGTTCAACGAGATGCGCAACTTCGTCGCCGGCGGGCTGCGCGACCTGTCGGTATCGCGGACGAGCTTCGACTGGGGCGTGCCGGTGCCCGATGCGCCGGGCCATGTCATGTACGTGTGGATCGACGCGCTGACCAACTATCTGACCGGCGCCGGCTATCCGGAGGATGGTTATGCCGACGTCTGGCCGGCCGACCTCCACGTCATCGGCAAGGACGTCGTCCGCTTCCACGCGGTCTATTGGCCGGCGTTCCTGATGTCGGCGGGCATCGCCCTGCCGACAACGGTGTTCGGCCACGGCTTCATCCTCGACCGCGGCGAGAAGATGTCGAAATCGCTCGGCAACGTCGTCGAGCCGCTCGCGCTGGCGGACATCATCGGCGTCGATCAGCTGCGCTGGTTCCTGCTCCGCGACGTCGCCTTCGGCGAGGACGGCAACTACAGCCAGACGGCGATCGTCGAGCGGACCAACGCCGATCTCGCCAACGGCCTCGGCAATCTGGCGCAGCGCGCGCTGGCGATGATCGCCAAGAATTGCAATGGAATACTGCCGCCGCCTGACGGCGTGGGCGAGGACGACGTGCGCCTGCTCGCCGAGATCGACGCGCTGACGCTGACCTATCGCACCGAGATGGCGGCGCTTCGGCTCCACCGCGGGCTCGAGGCGCTGATGGCGATGGTCGCGCTCGCCAACGGCTATTTCGCCGACGCCGCGCCCTGGGCGCTGCGGGCCACCGCGCCGGTACGGATGGGCATGATGCTCTACACGACGGTCGAGGCGGCGCGGCGCATCGCGATCCTGGCGCAGCCGGCGATGCCGCGAGCGACGAACCTGCTGCTCGACCAGCTCGGCGTCGCCGTCGACGCGCGGACCTTCGGCGACCTGGCGACGCCGCTGGTGCCCGGCGGCGTCCTGCCGCCGCCGGTCGGCGTGTTCCCGCGCTGGGTCGACCAGGAGGCCGGCTGATGCTCGTCGATTCACACTGCCACCTCAACTACAAGGGGTTGCGCGAGGATCAGGCGGGGGTGATCGACCGCGCGCGCGCCGCCGGCGTGGCGACGATGGTTGGGATCGCCACGCGGGCAGGGGAGTGGGACGAGGTCGTCGCGCTGGCCGACGCCGAGCCCGACGTCTGGGCGACGGTCGGCATCCACCCGCACGAGGCCGACGCGCACGACGTCAACGCGCGCCGGCTGATCGACGCCGCAAGCCACGCGCGGGTCGTCGCGATCGGCGAGACCGGCCTCGATTATTTCTACGATCACAGCGATCGCGAGCGGCAGCGGACGAGCTTCCGCGCGCATATCGCCGCCGCCCGCGAGACCGGCCTCCCGCTCGTCGTCCACACTCGCGACGCCGAAGCCGACACCGCGGCGATCCTCGGCGAGGAGATGGCGCAGGGGCCGTTCACCGGCGTCATCCACTGCTTCACCGCGAGCGCGGCCTTTGCCGAACAGGCGCTTGCGCTCGGTTTCTATATCTCGCTGTCGGGTATCCTGACATTTCGCAACGCGCGCGACCTGCAGGCGACCGCGGCCGGACTGCCCGCCGACCGTATCCTCGTCGAGACCGACGCGCCGTTCCTCGCGCCGGTGCCGCTGCGCGGCAAGGTCTGCGAGCCGGCGTATGTCGTTCATACAGCAGGAGTCCTGGCGGGCTTGCGCGGGGTCGAGCCGGCAGCGCTGGCGACGACGACGACGGCGAACTTCTTCCGGCTGTTCAGCCGAGCGACGCCGCCGGCATGAAGGCGACGATTCTCGGCTCGGGGACGTCGAGCGGCGTGCCGCGGATCGGCAACGACTGGGGCGCGTGCGATCCGGCCGAGCCGCGCAACCGCCGCCGGCGCGTGTCGCTGCTGGTCGAGCACGCCGGCCATGTCCTGATCGTCGACACCGGGCCCGACTTCCGCGAGCAGTTGCTCGCCGCCGGCGTCGGCCGCCTCGACGCCGTGCTCTACACCCATGACCATGCCGACCACAGCCACGGCATCGACGACCTGCGCCAGGTCTTCCACCTGATGCGGACGCCGGTGCAATGCTACGCCAGCGCCGATACCTGGGCGGTGCTCGTCCCGCGCTTCGACTATGTCTTCGCGGGGACCAGCTTCTACCCGGCGACGGCGACGGCGAACCCGATGCCGGCGGAACTGCGCTTCGGCGAGCTGACGGTGACGTCGTTCCGCCAGAACCACGGCAACGTCGACAGCCTCGGCTACCGTTTCGACTGCGGCGGCAAGGCGCTGGTCTATTCGACCGACGTCAAGGCGCTGCCGGCCGACGCGCCGCTCGACGGCGTCGACGTCTGGGTGGTCGACGCGCTGCGGCACGCGCCGCACCCGACGCACAGCCATCTCGCCCAGACCCTCGACTGGATCGCCGCGGCGCGTCCGGCGCGCGCGGTGCTGACGCACATGGACCAGTCGATGGACTATGCGACGCTGCGGCGGACGCTGCCGGCGAACATCGAGCCGGGGTACGACGGGATGACGATCGATCTCTAACCTGTAGCGATTTAACATAATATATATTATCAGATTTGAGGATGTCGAATGTATTCGCCCCCTGCGCCCGCCGCCGCCGAAAGCTTCGTCCGGCTGGCGGCGATCATGGCGCGGTTGCGCGCGCCCGACGGTTGTCCGTGGGACCGGGCGCAGAGCTTCGCGACGATCGCGCCGTATACGATCGAGGAGGCGTATGAGGTCGCCGATGCGATCGCCGCGGACGACATGGCGGGCCTGTGCGAGGAACTCGGCGACCTGCTGCTCCAGGTCGTTTTCCACGCGCAGATCGCCGCCGAGGCCGGGCATTTCAGCCTCGCCGACGTCGTCGCCGGGCTCGTCGCCAAGCTCGAGCGGCGCCACCCGCACGTCTTCGGCGACGCCGATGCCTCGTCGTTCGACTGGGAGGCGATCAAGGCCGGCGAGAAGCCGCGCGACGGTGCGCTCGCCGGGGTCGCGGCCGCCCTGCCCGCGCTGATGCGCGCGGACAAGCTCCAGTCGCGCGCCGCGCGCACCGGCTTCGACTGGCCCGACGCCGACGGGCCGCGCGCCAAGATCGCCGAGGAACTCGCCGAGTTCGACGCCGCGGCGAGCCCGGCGGAGCGGCTCGACGAAGGCGGCGACCTGCTGTTCGCCGTGGTCAACGCGCTGCGCCACCACGGCGTCGACCCCGAGGCGGCGCTGCGCGGCGCCAACGCCAAGTTCGAACGGCGCTTCCGGGCGATGGAGACGGCGGCGGGCGCCGGGTTCGCCGCGCTCGACCTCGCGGCGAAGGACGCGCTGTGGGATGCGGTCAAGCGTGCCGAACGCGGCGGCGACTCGTCCGCACGGATCGGAAGTTGACGATCTTGACGCCACGTCGAAACGAAACCACCCCGATGTGAACCGGATCGGCTAAAATACTGTTGGCGGCGGGGCGGAGTCGGCGTCATGGCCGCGAGGCTAGGCCGATCGGCACGCTGTAGGACAGCCTCAATCTCGGAGGCTGTCGGAGATGGATTTCCGCGCGCGCGGAAATGACGACCTTGGAGGTGGGGACGTCAGATGTTGGCGAAGCGCGCCGCCATGTCGGCCGCGAGGCGGACGCGGAGCGTCGTCCGGCCTTCGTCGTCGTCGCGGCGGTCGACGACGTCGCCGTGTTCGTACAGCCACGCCACCCGCCGCCCCTCGCCCGGCTCGAGGACGAGTTCGACGACGCGGCTCGCGCGCTGGAGCATCGTCGCCATCAGCTGCCGCAGCGCGTCGACGCCGTCGCCGGTCACCGCCGACACGGCGACGCTGTCGTCGGGCAGATGCGCGAGCAGCCCGGCGCGGCGGTCGTCGCCGAGCAGGTCGATCTTGTTGAGCGCGGTGACGAGCGGCACGCGGCGCTCGCCGTCGATCACGCCGAGGCCGCGCAGGACGTCGGCGACGTCGGCTGCCTGCGCGTCGGCATCGGGGTGGGCGATGTCGCGGACGTGGACGATCAGGTCGGCCTCGACGACCTCCTCGAGCGTCGCGCGGAAGGCGGCGACGAGCTGCGTCGGCAGCGCCGAGATGAAGCCGACCGTGTCCGACAGGATGACCTTGTCATATCCCGGCAGGGCGATGCCGCGCATCGTCGGGTCGAGCGTCGCGAACAGCAGGTCCTCGGCCATCACCGTCGCACCCGTCAGCCGGTTGAACAGCGTCGACTTGCCGGCGTTGGTGTAGCCGACCAGCGCGACGACCGGATAGGGTGCCTTCTGCCGGCGGTCGCGGTGGAGCCCACGGGTACGGCGGACCTCGTCGAGCTCCCTGCGCAGCTTGGCGATGCGGTCGCGGATCTGGCGGCGGTCGGATTCGATCTGCGTCTCGCCGGGGCCGCCGAGGAAGCCGACGCCGCCGCGCTGGCGTTCGAGATGGGTCCACGACCGCACCAGCCGGCTCGCCTGATAGTCGAGGTGGGCGACCTCGACTTGGAGCGTGCCCTCGCGCGTCGTCGCCCGTTCGCCGAAGATCTCGAGGATCAGCCCGGTGCGGTCGATGACCTTGGCTTTCAGGCTCTTCTCGAGGTTGCGCTGCTGGATCGGCGACAGCGTGCCGTCGACGACGACGACCTCGACGTCGTGCGCCGCGACGGTCGCCGCCAGTCGCTCGATCTGGCCCTTGCCGAACAGGGTCGACGCGCTCGTCTTACGGATGCGGACGATCTCCTGGTGGACGACGGCGAGGTTGATCGCCGCCGCCAGCCCGACCGCCTCGGCGAGCCGGGCGTCGGCGTCGCGCAGTACCGCCCCCTGCCCGTCGCGTTCGGGCATGACGACGAGCGTCGGCGCGCCGAAGCGCATGCCGCGGCCGGCGTCGAAGCCCGGCTGAACGGGCGCCGCATGGCCGGCGGCGACGGGTGCGTCGATCGCGGTCAACCCGCCGCGGCTTCCTCGTCGACCTTCTCGGCCTCGAACAGCTGGATCGGCGTCGCCGGCATGACGGTCGAGATCGCGTGCTTGTAGACGAGTTGCGAATGTCCGTCGCGGCGCAGCAGGACGGAGAAATTGTCGAACCAGGTGATGACGCCCTGGAGCTTGACGCCGTTGACCAGGAACATCGTCACCGGCGTCTTGGTCTTGCGCACGGTGTTGAGGAACACGTCCTGCAGGCTGTTCTGCTTCTCGGCCATGGGTGGTCCTTCGCTCTTGGCGGGCTACATCGGCCCGCATGCTCGCACCGTTGCCCGGCGTCGGCTGCTCCGGCGCACGACCGGAACGCCGCCAGTGTAGGAGCGCCGTCGGCGCGGCTCAAGCGGCGATTAACTATTGATCAGCCGCCGGGAAGCGCCGCCTCCTCGCCGTCGACCTCGTCGCGCGTGCCTTCGGTCAGGCCGAGCGCCTTCAATTTGCGATGGAGCGCCGACCGTTCCATGCCGATGAAGGCGGCGGTGCGCGAGATGTTGCCCGAGAAGCGGCGGATCTGCGCGCGGAGATATTCGCGCTCGAATGCCTCGCGCGCCTCGCGCAGCGGCGTGCCCATGATCGAGCGGACCGCCTGGTTGGGCAGCAGCTTGGCGGGCTCTGTTGTGACCTCGGCGGGGAGCATGTCGACGTCGATGCGGCCGACGCGTTCGGGAGGCGCGAGGATCAGCGTCCGCTCGACGACGTTGCGCAGCTGGCGGACGTTGCCCGGCCAGTCGTAGGTCTGCAGCGCCGCCACCGCATCGTCGCTGAGCACCGGCGTCGTCACCCGGCGCTCGGCCGAGTAGCGCGCGAGGAAATAGGCGACGAGCTCGGCGACGTCCTCGCGGCGCTCGTTCAGCGTCGGAAGTTTCACCGGCACGACGTTGAGGCGATAGTATAAATCTTCGCGGAAGCGCCCCGCCTCGATCTCGCCGGGCAGGTCGCGCGAGGTCGCGCTGATGACGCGGACGTCGACCCTGACCCAGCGCGAGCCGCCGATCCGCTGGAAATTCTGCTCGGTCAGGACGCGGAGCACCTTGGCCTGCGTCGTGATCGGCATGTCGGCGACCTCGTCGAGGAACAGCGTGCCGCCGTGCGCCTGCTCGAACAGCCCCGAGCGCGCGAGATGACCCCCCTCCTCGCGGCCGAACAGCTCCTCCTCGACGCGTTCGGGGTCCATCCGCGCGGCGCTGACGACGACGAACGGCGACTGCGCGCGCGGCGACCATTGGTGGAGCAGCCGCGCGGCGATCTCCTTGCCCGATCCCGCGGCGCCGGTGATCAGCACGCGGCTGCCGGTCGCGGCGACGCGCTTGATCGTCGCGCGGACGCCGTTGATCAGCGTCGACGAGCCGGTCAGTTCGGTGTCGAAGCCGGCGCGCTCGCGCAGCTCCTCGTTCTCGCGCTTCAGCCGCTCGGTCTCGGTCGCGCGCTGGACGACGAGCAGCAGCTGGTCGGCCTGGAACGGCTTCTCGATGAAGTCGTAGGCGCCGCGCTTGATCGCCGCGACCGCGGTCTCGATGTTGCCGTGGCCCGAGATGATGATCACCGGCAGCGTCGGATCGCGGCGCTTGACCTCCTCGAGCAGCTCGATGCCGTCGAGCCGCGAACCCTGGAGCCAGATGTCGAGCACGAGGAGCGACGGCCGGCGTTCGGCGAGCGCGGCGAGCGCGGTGTCGCTGTCCTTCGCCGTCCGCGTCGCATAGCCTTCGTCGCCGAGGATGGCGGCGATCAGCTCGCGGATATCGGCCTCGTCGTCGACGACCAGGATCTCAAGCGCCATGTATCGTCGCCCTCATGCTGTTTGCCGCAGGGGCAAGGGGGTGGCCTCTTCCATCGCGTCGGCGAGCACGCCGCGGTCGAACGACAGCCGGGCGATCGTGCCGCCGCCGGGCGCGTCGCCGAGGTCGAGCTGGCCATCGTGTTCCTCGACGATCTTCTTGACAATGGCGAGGCCGAGGCCGGTGCCGCGCGCGCGCGTCGTCACATAGGGCTCGGTCAGCCGGTCGCGGTTGTCGGCGGGCAGGCCGATGCCGTTGTCGGTGATGCGGACGACGAGGCGGTCGCCGGCCTCGATCGCCAGCGCCACCGCGCCGTCGCTCGCGCCGCTGCGCTCGGTCCGCGTCGTCACCGCCTCGGCGGCGTTCTTGAGCAGATTGGTCAGCGCCTGGGTGATCTGGCGGCGGTCGCAGACGATCGCCGGCAGCGTGGCGGGCGCGTCGAGGGTGAAGGCGATCGCCGGGTTGGCGACCTCCTGCATGAACAGCGCCTGGGCGGCGATCTCGCGCAGCGATTCGGGGCGGAACACCGGCTTCGGCAGCTGCGCGAACGACGAGAACTCGTCGACCATCCGCCTGAGATCGCCGACCTGGCGGACGATCGTCCCGGTCAGGCTGGCGAAGGTCGCGGGATCGTCGGCGATCTGGCGCGCGTACTTGCGCTGCAGCCGCTCGGCCGACAACTGGATCGGGGTCAGCGGATTCTTGATCTCGTGGGCGATGCGCCGCGCGACGTCGGCCCATGCCGCCTGGCGCTGGTCGGCGAGCTGCGCCGAGATGTCGTCGAAGGTCAGGACATAGCCCCCCGCCCCGCCCCGCTCGGCGGCGATCTCGACCGCGAGCGTCTGCGTGTCGCTGCCGCGGACGATGCGCACCTGCCCCGACGACCGGCCGCGGACCATCGCCGCGTCGAGCAGCTCGGCCATCTGCGGCACCGCGGTGACGAGCGCGCTGCCGGCGAGTTCGGTCTCGGTCGTCTGCAGCAGCGCCGCCGCCGAGCGGTTGGCGAGCCCGATCAGCCCGCGCGCGTCGATCGACACGACCCCGGCCGAGACCCCGGCGAGCACCGCCTCGGTGAAGCGGCGGCGGCTGTCGAGCTGGGCGTTGGCGGTGACCAGCGCCGTCTGCTGCGCCTTCAGCTGCCCGGTCATGCGGTTGAACGCGCGCGCCAGCGTGCCGATCTCGTCGGGCGAGCCGCGTACCTGGACGCGCGCGTCGAGGTCGCCGGCGCCGACCTTCTCGGCGGCGTCGGCGAGCCGCCCGATCGGCGTCACCAGCCGGTTCGCCAGCCACAGCGCAAACCAGATCGCCGCCGACAGGATCAGCAGCGAGACGACGATCAGCATCAGGTTGAAGCGCAGCACCATGCCGCGCGAGCGGTCGATCAGCGACTGATACTCGTCGAGCGCGCGCCGCGTACGCGCCACCTGGGCGAGGACGAGCGGATCGGCGGCGGCGCTTATGTAAAGGTAATGCTGGGCGTTGGCGTCGATCCGCATGACGCCCTCGATCCGGTCCATCGCGCTCGAGATGACGCGGACCTCGCCGACGCGGGCGAGCTTCAGGTCCTGCGGCGAGACCCTGACCGACAGCGGGCGCGTCTCCATGTTGACCGCGGCATAGGTCCGGTAGCCGCCCGGCTGCGGCGAGAACACCGCCGCCGTCGTCAGGTGGCGGCGCGGCACCTGGAACAGCAGGCCCTCACGGAAGTCCTTCGAGCCATAGCCGTACTGCTGGCCGTAGCCGTTGAGGTCGGCGGCCATCGCCAGCCCGTCCTCGAGGATGCGCTGGCGCTTCTCGTCGACATAGGCGCGGGCGACATGGTCGGCGTTGCCCAGCACAGTCTTGACCCGGTCGGAGAACCAGAACTGGACGCCGAACTGGAACAGCAGCGAGGCGAAGACGACGACGAGCAGCGTCGGCACCGCCGCCACCGCCGAGAACAGCGCGACGAGCCGGACGTGGAGCCGCGCGCCGGCGAGACCGCGCTTGCGCGCCGTCAGCAGCAGCGCCAGCCGCCGCGCGATCAGCACCAGCAGCGCCATCATCGGCAGCAGGTTGGCGACGAGCAGCAGCGTCACCATCGACGGCGAGAAGCCGGCGGCGGGCGCGCTCTGCCCGGTCAGGATGGCATAGCTCGAGAAGCCGAGGACGACGACGATCGCGGTGATGACGAGTTCGAGCCGGGGATAGAGGTCGACCCGCGTCATCCAGTGGTTGAAGCGCCGGCGGAACGTGCGCCAGCGGCGCGCTCCGAGACGACGTGCGGGAACCGATGCCATGACCGTTCACTTAGCCGCTTTGCGTGGCATAAGGAACACACTCGTTGCCAAACCGCGACGAAGCCGTCTGTCGGCGCGGCGAGCGCCGGTCAGTCGGCGCGCGCACCCGCCGGATCGACCCCGCGTTCGGTCAGCTTCTTGCGCAGCGTGTTGCGGTTGATGCCGAGCAGCCGCGCGGCGCGGATCTGGTTGCCCCCGGTCGCGGCGAGGCTCAGCCGGAGCAGCGGCCGCTCGATCTCGGCGAGGACGCGCTCGTACAGCCCGTCGGGCGGCAGTTCGTCGCCGAAGACGCGCAGGTAGCGCCCGAGATGGCGTTCGACCGCCGCCGCGAGCCCCTCGCCGTCGCCCGCCACCGGCTCGGACACCGGCGCGTCGGCGACGTCGAGCCCGTCGATCACCGCCCCCGCGCCGATCGTGTCGCCGCGCGTCAGCGCCGCCAGCCGCCGCATCAGATTCTCGAGCTCGCGGACGTTGCCCGGCCAGCTGTGCCGCTGGATCGCCTCGATGGCGCCCGGGTCGAGCGACTTGCGCGGCAGCCCCTCGGCGCCGGCGCGTTCGAGGAAATGCCGCGCCAGCACCGGGATGTCGTCGCTGCGCAGCCGCAGCGGCGGCAGCTTGAGCGGGATGACGTTGAGCCGGTAGAACAGGTCCTCGCGGAAGCGCCCGGCGTCGATCAGGCGGCGCAGGTCCTGGTTGGTCGCGGCGACGATGCGGACGTCGGCGCGCTGGACGCGGGCGCTGCCGACCGCGGTATAGTCGCCCGACTGGAGGACGCGGAGCAGCCGCGTCTGCGCGTCGATCGGCATGTCGCCGATCTCGTCGAGGAACAGCGTGCCGCCCTGCGCCTGCTCGAAGCGCCCCGACGCACGGACGGCGGCGCCGGTGAAGGCGCCGCGCTCGTGGCCGAACAGTTCGGATTCGATCAGCTCGTGCGGGATCGCCGCCATGTTGACGGCGACGAACGGCTCGTGGCGGCGCGGCCCGAGATCGTGGATGGCGCGCGCGACGAGCTCCTTGCCGGTGCCCGATTCGCCGAGGATCATGACCGTCAGCGCGGTCGGCACGACGCGGGCGATCGTCCGGTAAACCTCCTGCATCGCCGGAGAGCGGCCGATCAGCGGCATGTCGTCGACGACGATGTCGTCGATCACCGGCACGCGGTCGGCCGAGCTCGCGGCGAGGGCGCTGGCGACGGCGCGGGTCAGCTCGTCGAGGTCGAACGGCTTGGGCAGATAGTCGAACGCGCCCTGTTCGGTTGCGCGGACCGCGGTCGACAGCGTGTTCTGCGCGCTCATCACGATCACCGGCAGCCCGACGCGCCGCGCGAGGATGCGCGGGATCGCGTCGAGACCGTTGCCGTCGGGCAGGACGACGTCGGTGACGAGGACGTCGCCGACGCCCTCGTCGATCAGCCGCCACAGCCCGGCGGCGCTCTCGGTCGTGCGCACGAGATGGCCGGCGCGGGTCAGCGCGCGCCGGACGACGGTGCGGATCGCGCTGTCGTCGTCGGCGACGATGACGGTCGCCGGCGGCGTCATTCGGCCACCGTCGGCAGGAGGACGCGCAGGATCGTCCGCGGCGGCTCGGGCGTCCGCTCGTATTCGACGATCCCGCCGTGGTCGCCGACGATCTTCGCCACCAGTGCCAGCCCGAGCCCGCCGCCGGCGCGCTTCGAGGTGACGAACGGCTCGAACATATGGCGCACCACCCCCGGGTCGGCACCGTTGCCGGTGTCGATCACGCAGACCTCGAGCGGCAGCGAGATGCGCCGCGTCGAGCCTTCGGCGGCGACGCGCAGGCCGTGGCGATAGGCGGTCGTCAGGACGATCTCGCCGCCCTCGCCGCCAGCCGCGACAATGGCTTCGCTCGCGTTCTTGACGAGGTTAAGGAACACCTGGATCAGCGCGTCGCGGTTGCCCGCGACCGGCGGCAGCGACGGGTCGTAGCGTTCGCGGATCGTCATCCCGCGGGCGAAGCCGCGCCCGGCGAGCCGGCGGACATGGCCGAGGACGGCGTGGATGTTCTCCGGCCCCTTGGCGAGCGGGCGGGTGTCGGTGAACCCTTCCATGCTGTCGATCAGCGTGCGCACCCGGTCGACCTCGTCGCGAATCAGGTCGGTCAGCTCGCGTGTCTCGGGGTCGGCGGCCTGGGCGAGGAGCTGCGCCGCGCCGCGGATGCCCGACAGCGGGTTCTTGATCTCGTGCGCGAGCATCGCCGCAACGCCGATCGCCGAGCGCGCCGCGCCCTGGTGCGTCATCTGCCGGTCGACCATCATCGCCACCGACCGCGTCTGGAAGGTCAGGATCGTCCAGCCGACGGCGTCGGGCAGCGGCGTGACGAAGACGTCGGCGTGGACCGTCCGCCCGCCCTGGAAGGCGATCTCGATGTCGTAGGCGGTATAGCCGCCGTCGAGCCCGCGCGCCTCGTCGATCAGCGCGACGAGCGGCGACCCCTTGGCGAGGCCGCTCGCCCAGCCGCGTTCGGCGAGGCTCGCCTGGCTGGCGTTGAAGAACGCCTCCGCGGCACCGTTGGCGAGCGCGACGCGGGTCGTCGGATCGAGCAGGATGACCGGGGTCGGCAGCGCCGCGAGCAGGTCGGCGGGCGGCACTTCGGCCGGGCCGCGGTCCGACTTGCGGCGCAGGTGGACCACCCTCACGCCGCCAGCCGGACCGGCGCGTCGAGCAGCGGCGCATAGAAGGCGTCGAGCATCGCCAGCACCTTCGCCGGCGACTCCTCCTGGTTGACGGCGTTGCGGAACTCGGCCGAGCCGGTCAGCCCGCGCGTGTACCAGCCGAGGTGCTTGCGCATCAGACTGACCCCGACATGGCTGCCGTAATGCGCGAGCATCGCCGCGTAATGCTCGACGATCACGGCATATTGTTCGGCAAGGCTGGGATCAGGCAGCCGCTCGCCGGTGCGCAGATAATGGATCGCCCGGGCGAGCAGCCACGGCTTGCCGTACGCGCCGCGGCCGATCATCACCCCGTCGGCGCCGCTCGCGGCGAGCGCGGCGTCGACCGCGTCGAGACTGTCGATGTCGCCGTTGACGATCACCGGCAGCCTGACCGCGTCCTTGACCGAGCGGACGAAGCCCCAGTCGGCGTCGCCCTTGTAGAGCTGGCAGCGGGTGCGGCCGTGGACCGCGATCAGCGCCACGCCGAGGTCCTCGGCGATCCGCGCCAGTTCGGGGGCGTTGAGGCTGGCGTGGTCCCAGCCCATCCGCATCTTGAGCGTGACGGGAACGTCGACCGCCGCGACCGTCGCCGCGATCAGCGCCGTCGCCAGCGGCAGGTCGCGCATCAGCGCCGAACCGGCATGGCCGTTGACCACCTTCTTGACCGGGCAGCCCATGTTGATGTCGATGATCGCCGCGCCCATGTCGGCGTTGAGTTTCGCCGCCTCGGCCATCACCGCCGGCTCGCAGCCGGCGAGCTGCATCGACACCGGCTCCTCGGTCGCGTCCCACGCCGCCTTCTGCAGCGACTGGCGCGTCTCGCGGACCATCGCCTGGCTGGCGATCATCTCGGTCACCGTCAGCCCGGCGCCGTAGCGCTTGACCAGCCGGCGGAACGGCAGGTCGGTGACGCCGGTCATCGGCGCGAGGATGACCGGGTCGGCGATCGTCAGCGGACCGATGGCGATGGGAGCGAGGGTGCGCACGGGATTGCCTAAAAAGCGGGCATCATCCCTAGCGTCTCCGCACTGGTGCCGCAAGGTCGCGGTCGATCCCCGGTTCCCCCGCCGCCCGCCGCCCGCTAGACCAGCGGCGATGCAGCGTTCCGTCCACGTCCTGATCGTCGCCGCCGGGCGCGGAGTCCGTGCCGGCGGCGACGTGCCGAAACAATATCGCCTTCTCGCCGGCAGGCCGGTGCTGCGCCGCGCGGTCGAGGCGTTCGTCGCCCATCCCGGCATCGCCGCGGTGCGCGTCGTCATTCATGCCGACGACGCCGACGCCT
>CAXUEV010000021.1:0-13906 GCA_964250105.1 uncultured Sphingomonadaceae bacterium | reverse complement strand
GTTCTCCGGACCAGGCCGCGGCCCGCGCCGTCGCCGGCACGTTCGCGGCGAACCACGCCGCCACCGGCGCCAGCGCCGGATGCGCCAGATTGCGTTCGAGCAGCCGCCACAGCCGCGGATGGCGCTCGACATAGCCGGTGCGCCCGTCGCGGTCGCGCAGCCGGGTGAAGATGCCGAGGATCTTGGTGTTGCGCTGGGCGCCGAGCACCTCGTAGGCGGCGCGGAAGCCGGCGGGGTCGGCGAGGCCGCGCGCGGCGACGTAGCGCGCGATCATCGCCTCCTCAAGCGCGGGCGATACGTCGCGCCGCGCATCCTGGAGCAGCGAGACGAGGTCGTACGCCGGATGGCCGGCGAGCGCGTCCTGGAAGTCGAGCAGTCCCAGGCCCCGCCACCCCGGCCGGTCGAGCAGCATCAGATTGTCGGCGTGATAGTCGCGCAGCGTCAGCACCGGCGCCGCCGCGGTCGCCGCGAGCACCGCCGGCCACGTCTGCTGCCACGCGCGGTCGTACCCGGCCGCTTCCGGCAGGCCGACCGCGGGCAGATACCACTCGGCGAACAGCCGCACCTCGCGCAGCATCACCGCCTCGGCATAGGGCGGCAGCGGCGGCGCCGGATGGTCGTGGAGCGCCGCCAGCAGGTCGATCGCGTCGGCATAGATCGCCGCCTCGCGCGCCGGCTCGGCGGCAAGCACCGGCGTCACCCGCGCATCGCCGAAGTCCTCGAGCAGGATCAGCCCGGCCTCGAGGTCGACCGCGAGCCGCCGCGGGGTCGAGAAGCCCATATCGTCGAGGTGGGCGCCGACCGTGACGAACGGCCGGCTGTCCTCGTGCTCGGGCGGCGCATCCATCAGCACCGCGGTGGCGTCGCCGCGATGGACGCGGAAATAGCGGCGGAACGAGGCGTCGCCGGCGAGCGGCCGGATATCGGCTCCGTCCCAGCCGTGGCGGGCGAGAAATTCCGGCGCGGCCGGCGGCGGAATCATGTCGGGGGCCATCGCCCCTCCCATGAACCCGGCACGGTCGCTGTCAAGCGCCGCGTCGCGTCGCCGGCGCCGTCGAGGCGGAGCCGCAGCGCGGTGGCGGGCAGGCGGTGCCCAAGCCGCTCGGGCCATTCGATCAGCACCACCGCCTCGTCCCAGGCGTCGTCGAGCCCAAGCGCCTCCGCCTCGTCGGCCGAGGCGAGGCGGTACAGATCGACATGCCACACCGGCGGCGACGTCGCATAGGTCTGGACCAGCGTGAACGTCGGCGACGGCACCTCGCCGCCCCAACCCAGCCCGCGCAGGATGCCGCGCGCGAAACTCGTCTTGCCGGCACCAAGATCGCCCGACAGCGCGACGACATCGCCGGGACGGAGGACGGCGGCGAGACGCGCGGCGAGGGCAGTGAGCGCCGCCTCGTCGAGGCCGGTCACCCGATCCGGCTCGCCGGATGGATCGCGGCGTCGGTCGCGGCGAAGTCGCGGCCGGTGCAGAGGATGGGCAGGCCAGAGACCTTAGTGATGCCGTAAACCATCAGATCTACGACATTTAGCGCGACTCCGCTGCCGTTACCCTTGCCATAGACGGCGTTGGCCGCCGCCGCTGCAAGCGCCGCAGGAGCATCGAACGAAACGACCCTGCCCATCTCGCTCAACAATTCTTCCAGGAAGGCGATGGCATCATGATTGACAACGTTGCGCGGACCAGCCGTGACGCAATGAAACTCTAGGATCACTGGAGCTGGTAAAAGACATACGTTACCAAGCATCGCACGAGCGAGCGCGAGATATCCATCTTCTCGTTTAACGACCGCGACCAGCGCAGAGGTGTCGACCACCATTTTAGCGTCTGTAATCTTGATCACCTGATCCAACACTTCTCTGGATCATCTTACGGGACCATCATTTATCTCAACCAAGTGAGTTCATAACTCACAAAACTTCTAGCGTTGTTAACGCTAATCTAGCTAGGAAGGCCACGCTCGTCATACCGTAGCGCATCGAATTCAGACATAGCCGGGATGCTCGCAGGATCAATACGATCAAGGATTACCTGCAAGCGCATCATGCGCTCAGCTATTCCTCGATCGTCGGCATCTTCAGGCTGCACCGGCATGCGATCAAGGGCTTCCTCGATCACCTCAACTTGGCTTCGCCCGCTTCTCGTCAAAACGGCAAGCCGCGCCGCCGCCCGGTCCGAGCGGATCGTGATCGGCTTCTGGGTGCGACGCGCATGCATGGCACTCGTATAGCCGTCCGTGCTTGCACGCGCAACCGGCGTGCAAGCACGGCGTTCGTCAGTAGCGGTAGTGATCCGGTTTGAACGGCCCCGCCTCGGGGACGCCGATGTACGCCGCCTGCTTCGTCGTCAGCGTCGTCAGCTTCACGCCGAGCTTCTCGAGGTGGAGCGCGGCGACCTTCTCGTCGAGGTGCTTGGGGAGGACATAGACCTCGTTCCGGTACTTCTGTCCCTGCGTCCAGAGTTCGAGCTGCGCCAGCACCTGGTTGGTGAAGCTCGCCGACATGACGAAGCTCGGATGGCCGGTGCCGCAGCCGAGGTTGACCAGCCGGCCCTTGGCCAGCACGATCAGGCGCTTGCCGTCGGGGAAGACGACCTCGTCGACCTGCGGCTTGACCTCTTCCCAGACCATGTTCGACAGCGCCCCGATCTGGATCTCGGCGTCGAAATGGCCGATGTTGGCGACGATCGCGCGGTCCTTCATCGCCCGCATGTGATCGATGGTGATGATGTCGGAATTGCCGGTGGCGGTGACGAAGATGTCGGCGATCGGCGCGGCATCCTCCATCGTCACGACCTGATAGCCCTCCATCGCCGCCTGCAGCGCGCAGATCGGGTCGACTTCGGTGACGAGGACGCGGGCGCCGCCGTTCCTGAGCGACGCCGCCGAGCCCTTGCCGACATCGCCGAAGCCCGCGACCACCGCGACCTTGCCGCCGAGCATGACGTCGGTGGCGCGGCGGAGCGAGTCGACGAGGCTCTCCTTGCAGCCGTAGAGATTGTCGAACTTCGACTTGGTGACGCTGTCGTTGACGTTGATCGCCGGGAACGGCAGGCCGCCGGCCTTGGCGACCTCGTACAGCCGGTGGACGCCCGTCGTCGTCTCCTCCGACACGCCCTTGATCGCGTCCTGCGTCCGCTTGAAGAAGCCCGGCGTCGCCGCGGCGCGGCGGCGGATCTGGCCGAAGAACTCGACCTCCTCCTCGTTCGTCGGCTCGGGCAGGTCGGTGCCGGCCTCGAGCGCCGCCCCTTTGAGGATGTAGAAGGTCGCGTCGCCGCCGTCGTCGAGGATCAGGTTCGCCGTCTGGCCGTTCGGCCATTGAAAGATCGCATCGACATACTGCCAATATTCGGCGA
Source organism: uncultured Sphingomonadaceae bacterium (assembly GCA_964250105.1). Classification (GTDB taxonomy): domain Bacteria; phylum Pseudomonadota; class Alphaproteobacteria; order Sphingomonadales; family Sphingomonadaceae; genus Polymorphobacter_B. The sequence continues at coordinate 10,551 of CAXUEV010000021.1, read as the reverse complement.
GCGTCTCGCCCTTGGTCGCGAAAACCGACACGCCGGTCGCGGCGATCGCGGCGGCGGCGTGATCCTGCGTCGAGAAGATGTTGCACGACGACCAGCGGACCTCGGCGCCAAGTGCGGTCAGCGTCTCGATCAGCGCCGCGGTCTGGATCGTCATGTGCAGGCAGCCGGCGATGCGCGCGCCCTTGAGCGGCTGGGTCGGGCCGAACTCGCGGCGCAGCGACATCAGGCCGGGCATCTCGGTCTCGGCGATGGCGAGCTCGCGCCGGCCCCACGGCGCAAGGCCGATGTCGGTGACGTGATAGTCGCTGAAAACGTCGCGCGGCTGCGTGGCCATGACGGCTCTCCGAAATTCCTTGGGGTTGCGAGCGCAGTATCGGCAATGCCCCGCCGGAGCAAGTATAAAGACATCCTTATATGTTGCCGCAGCCTCGACACGTGGCGGCGGCGACGCCATGGTCGGCCGGTATTCCGCCGAAAGGGGTAAGCCATGACCATCGCGACGGTCGACGCCGCCGCCCTGACCGGCCGCCAGCTGCGCTACTACGACTTCGCGATGGCCGCGTTCGTCGCCATCCTGATCTGCTCGAACCTGATCGGCGCGGGCAAGCCGGCGGTGATGACGCTGCCGCTGGTCGGCACGGTCACCTTCGGCGCGGGCATCCTGTTCTTCCCGCTCGGCTACATCCTCGGCGACGTGCTGACCGAGGTCTATGGCTATGCCCGCGCGCGGCGCGTCGTCTGGGTCGGCTTCGCCGCGAGCGTGTTCATGGCGGCGATGGCGTGGGTCGTCGTCACCCTGCCGCCGGCGCCCGACTGGACCGGCCAGGAGGCGCTGGCGACGGTGTTCGGCCAGACGCCGCGGATCGTCTTCGCCAGCATCGCCGCCTTCTGGGCGGGCGAGATCACCAACGCCTTCGTGCTGGCGCGGATGAAGGTGTGGAGCGGCGGGCGGCGGCTGTGGATGCGGACGATCGGCTCGACCGTCGCCGGCCAGGCGGTCGACAGCCTGATCTTCTATCCGCTGGCGTTCCTCGGCGTGTGGGAGGCGCGGCTGGTCGTGCAGGTGCTGGTGACCAATTACCTGCTCAAGGTGCTGTGGGAGGTGGTGCTGACGCCGGTGACCTACCGCGTCGTCGCCTCGCTCAAGCGCGCCGAGGGGGTCGACGTGTTCGATACGGGGACCGACTTCTCGCCGTTCCGTACGCGGGTGTGAGCAGCCTTTAGCCGAGCGCGGCGAGCAGTCCCTCGAACAGGCGGCGGCCGTCGCTGCCGCCCTGCGCCGCCTCGATCAGGCGTTCGGGATGCGGCATCATGCCGAGCACGTTGCCGGCCGGGTTGACGATGCCGGCGATGTCGCGCGCCGAGCCGTTGACCGGCTCGGCATAGCGGAACACGACCCGTCCCTCGCCCTCCAGCCGGTCGAGCGTCGCGTCGTCGGCGAAGTAGTTGCCGTCGTGGTGCGCGACGGGCACGCGGATCGTCTCGCCGGCGGCGTAGGCGTGCGAGAACATCGTCTGGCTGCCGGCGACCGACAGCGCGACGTCGCGGCAGATATAGTCGAGGCCCGCGTTGCGCATCAGCGCGCCCGGCAGCAGCCCGGCCTCGGTCAGCACCTGGAAGCCGTTGCACACGCCGAGCACGGCGCGGCCGGCGTCCGCCGCCGCCACCACCGCCGCCATGATCGGCGACCGCGAGGCAATCGCGCCCGAGCGCAGATAGTCGCCGTAGCTGAAGCCGCCGGGCAGCGCGATCAGGTCGAGGCCGTCGGGCAGGCCGGTGTCGCGGTGCCAGACCATCGCCGGCTCGGCCCCCGTGACGTCGCGCAGCGCGACGGCGATGTCGCGGTCGCAGTTCGATCCGGGGAAGACGACGACCGCCGCCTTCATGCCGGCTCGATCCGGTAGTTCTCGATGACGGTGTTCGCCAGCAGCTGGCGGCACATCGCGTCGAGCTGGTCGGGCGTGGTGCCGTCGGCGACGTCGAGCTCGATCAGCTTGCCCTGCCGCACGTCGTTGACCCCCTCGAAGCCGAGCGCCGCCAGCGCATTGCCGATCGCCCTGCCCTGCGGGTCGAGCACGCCGGTCTTGAGGGTGACGACGACGCGTGCCTTCATCGGCGCGGCTCCGGCGCGCGGCGCATCCTACTTGCCCCGCGCCTTGCGGTGCTCGTCGAGGTCGAGGACGGTCGACACCGCGCCTTCGGGCAGCAGGCCGAGCCGGCGCGCGACCTCCTGGTACGCCTCGACCTCGCCGCCGAGGTCCATGCGGAAACGGTCCTTGTCCATCTTCTCGTTGGTCTTCATGTCCCACAGCCGGCAGCCGTCGGGGCTGATCTCGTCCGCCAGGATGATGCGGCTGAACTCGTTGTCGAACAGCCGGCCGAACTCGAGCTTGAAATCGACAAGGCGGATGCCGACGCCGGCGAACAGCCCGGCCATGAAGTCGTTGATCCGGATCGCCATGTCGGCGATGTCGTGCATCTCGTCCTGGCTCGCCCAGCCGAACGCCGAGATATGCTCGTCGGTGATCAGCGGATCGCCGAGCGCGTCGTCCTTGTAGTAGTATTCGAGGATCGTGCGCGGCAGCGACGTGCCCTCCTCGAGCCCGAAGCGCTTGGCGAGGCTGCCGGCGACGACGTTGCGCACCACCACTTCGATCGGCACGATCTCGACCTGGCGGACGAGCTGCTCGCGCATGTTCAGGCGGCGGATGAAGTGCGTCGGGATGCCGATCGTGCCGAGCAGGGTGAACAGATGCTCGGAGATGCGGTTGTTGAGCACGCCCTTGCCGCTGATCGTGCCCTTCTTCTGGGCGTTGAAGGCGGTGGCGTCGTCCTTGAAATACTGGATGATCGTGCCGGGCTCGGGGCCTTCGTACAGGATCTTGGCCTTGCCTTCGTAGATCTGGCGGCGGCGGGACATGACGGTCCTCCTCGAAACGGTCGGCGCGGGCGCCGCTGCCCGCGAAAAACGAGCGCCCCGGCGCGGGCGGTGTCGCGCGCGGCCGAGGCGTCGTTCAGGATATAGCGCGGTCGCGGGCGACTGACAATGACGGCGGCGGGCGGCGGCCGGCGCCGATGACGTGTTGAACCGATGCCCGTGCGGCTCTATCTTCCGGGCTGGCGATACAGGGGTCCACGGCCGGCATGACGACATTCGACAGGCGCGAAGCCGATTTCGAGAGCAAGTTCGCCCATGATGCCGAGCTCGAGTTCCGCGTCCAGGCGCGGCGCGACAAGCTGTTCGGGCTATGGGCGGCGGGGCTGCTCGGGCTCGATGCCGTCGCCACCGACGCCTATGTCAGGAGCGTGATCAGCGCCGACCTCGCCGAGCCCGGGCCGGAGGACGTCTACCGCAAGGTGCGCGCCGACCTCACGGCGGGCAACGTCGCCGTCACCGACGCCGAAGTCCGCGCGGCGATGGACGCGACGCTTGTCGAAGCGCGCAACCAGCTGCTGGCCGCCGGCTGATGGCGATGGCCGCCGCCGACATCGAGGCGGCGATCGTCGCGGCGCTGCCCGACGCTCAGGTCGCGATCACCGACCTCGCCGGCGACGGCGATCATTACAGCGCGCGGGTGGTCTCGGCGGCGTTTGCCGGCCTGTCGCGCGTCCGCCAGCATCAGCTCGTCTACAACGCCCTCGGCGGCCGGATGGGCGGCGTCCTCCACGCGCTGCAGCTGACCACCGCGACCCCGTCCGAACAGGAGAGAACAGCATGAGCCACGACATCCACACCCGTATCGGGCAGCTCGTCGGCACGAACGACGTCGTCCTGTTCATGAAGGGCACGCCGCTGTTCCCGCAGTGCGGCTTCTCGTCGACCGCGATCCAGATCCTTGACCGCGTCGGCGTCGACTACGAGACGGTCGACGTCCTTGCCGACCCCGAGGTCCGCGCCGGCATAAAGTCCTATTCGGACTGGCCGACGGTGCCGCAGCTCTACGTCAAGGGCGAGTTCGTCGGTGGCTCCGACATCATGATGGAGATGTTCCAAAGCGGCGAACTCGCGGCGCTGGTCGACGAGAAGGGCGTGGCGCGCGCGGCCTGAGAACGCCGGTGTGATTCGATCGCCACTACCCTGATGACACCATTGTCGATTGCCATGCTGTGGCGGCAGACGCTCGCCGGCGGCCGGTCGGGCATGGCGCTCTACCTGCCGGTCGCCGCCGCCTTCGTCCTGCTGCCGGTCGTCGTGATCGAGGCGCTCGGTCCGCCGCAGCCGCGCAGCCCGGCCGAGCTGACGGTCAACCAGGTATTGGTTTACCTGCTGCTGCCGGCGCTGCTCGGGCTGGTGGCGCAGGCGGCGATCGTGCGGCTGGCGATCGACGGGGCGACCGGGACTGGCCGTTCGGTCGGCGACGCGCTCAAGCTCGCCCTGCGGCTGTGGCCGATCGCACTGCTGGCGGTGGCGCTTGCCGCGGTCCCGACCTCGGCCGGGCTGCTGCTGTTCGTCGTGCCCGGGCTCTACATGGCCGGGCGGCTGGCGATGGCGCTGCCGCTGGTGGTCGATGGCGGCGTCGGCCCGATCGAGGCCGTCCGCCGCAGCTGGGACATGACCGACGGCAACGGCTGGCGGATCATCGCCTTCGCCCTGCTGTGGACCTTGTGGTTCCTTGCCTTGTCGGTGCTCGCCGCCGGCGTCGGCAGCGCGATCGGCACCGTCGCCACCGCCGCCGGCGCGCCCGTCGTCGGCACGTTCCTCGCCAGCATCGTCGGCGGCCTCGTCTCGGCGGTGTTCACCGTCTTCCAGGCGGTCGGCATGGCGACGATCTACCTGCACCTGCGCAAGGCCTAGTCCCAGCGCGCGAGCGGCGGCAGGCTCATCAGGATCGCGTCGACGTTGCCCCCGGTCTTGAGGCCGAAGGTCGTGCCGCGGTCGTAGACGAGGTTGAACTCGGCGTAGAGGCCGCGATAGCGCAGCTGGGCAAGGCGTTCGGAGTCGGTGAAGCCGTCGTGCATGTGCCGCCGGACGATCATCGGGAAGGTGGCGAGCAGCGTCCGGCCGACGTCCTGGGTGAAGGCGAAGTTCGCCGCGAAATCGCCTTCGAGATGGTCGTAGAAGATGCCGCCGACGCCGCGGTGGCGCTGGCGGTGCGGCACGTAGAAATAGTCGTCGCACCATTTGTCGAAGCGTTCGTAATGGTCGGGGCCATGCGCGTCGCACGTCGCCTTGAGCGCCGCCTTGAAGTCGGCGGTGTCGGCGGCGACCGGCAGCGCCGGGTTGAGGTCGGCGCCGCCACCGAACCAGCGCTTCGTCGTCACCAGGAAGCGCGTGTTCATGTGCACCGCCGGCACGTGCGGGTTGGCCATATGCGCGACGAGGCTGATGCCGGTGGCGAAGAAGCGCGGGTCGGCCTCGGCACCGGCGATCGACTTGGCGAATTCGGGCGAGAAGACGCCGTGGACGGTCGAGGTGTTGACCCCGACCTTCTCGAACACGCGGCCCGCCATCACCGACATGACGCCGCCGCCGCCGGGCGCGCCGCTCGGGTCGGGCCGTTGCCATTCGGTGCGCGCGAAGCGGCCGGGCGGCGCGTCGCCGCCGCCTTCGTCCTCGAGCGCCTCGAACGCCGCGCACAACCGGTCGCGCAGCGACTGGAACCACGCCTGGGCGGCAAGCTGCTGTTCGTCGAACGGTGCGGTCATGCTGCTCCCCGAAGCATTTTCCGGTCTCTAGCGCGCGTGCGCCGGCGGCGCAGCGGATTTATTATGGATCGGCTTGGCCCGCCGGCGCCAAGGCCGCGTTCAATCCCGGCAAACGAATGGAGGCCGGCATGGCGACGAAGATGCGGACGAAGACCGACACCAAGCGCACGACCGAGGCGGTAGCGCCGGAACCGACGACGAGCTTCGTCACCGGGGCCGGCGGCGAGCTCCACCAGCTCGCCGGCGCCGGCACGCCCGACCTGACGACCAACAACGGCATCGTCGTCGGCGACGACCACAACTCGCTCAAGGCCGGCCCTCGCGGCCCGACGCTGCTCGAGGATTTCGTCCTCCGCGAGAAGATCTTCCATTTCGACCACGAGCGCATTCCCGAGCGCGCTGTCCATGCCCGCGGCCTCGCCGCGCATGGCGTGTTCACCCTGACCGACAGCCTCGCCGATTTCACCACCGCGCCGATCCTGAGCGAGGTCGGGGTGCCGACGCCAGTGTTCGTCCGCTTCTCGACTGTCGCCGGCAACCGCGGCTCGGCCGACCTCGCCCGCGACGTCCGCGGCTTCGCCGTCAAATTCTACACCCAGCAGGGCAATTGGGACATCGTCGGTAACAATATCCCGGTGTTCTTCGTCCAGGATGCGATCAAGTTCCCCGACCTCGCCCATGCGGTCAAGGAGGAGCCCGACCGCGGCTTCCCGCAGGCGCAGTCGGCGCACGACACGTTCTGGGACTGGATCGCGTGCACGCCCGAGGCGATGCACATGGTCATGTGGCAGATGTCGGACCGCACCATCCCGCGTTCGATGCGGATGATGCAGGGGTTCGGCGTGCACAGCTTCCGGCTGATCGATGCCGCCGGCAAATCGACCTTCGTCAAGTTCCACTGGACGCCGCGGCTCGGCATGCAGTCGGTCGTCTGGGACGAGGCGCTCAAGATCAACGGTGCCGATCCCGACTTCCACCGCCGCGACCTGTACGAGGCGATCGAGATGGGCGACTATCCGGCCTACGACCTCGGCGTCCAGCTGTTCACCGAGGAGGACGCGGCGAGCTTCGATTTCGATCATCTCGATTCGACCAAGCTGATCCCCGAAGAGGTCGTGCCGCTGCGCACGATCGGCACGATGGTGCTCGACCGCAACCCGACCAACGTCTTCGCCGAGACCGAGCAGGTCGCCTTCTGCACGCAGAACATCGTGCCGGGCATGGATTTCTCCGACGACCCGCTGCTCCACGGGCGCAACTTCTCGTATCTCGACACGCAGCTTAAGCGCCTTGGCTCGGCCAATTTCCACCAGCTGCCGATCAACGCCGCGAAATGTCCGGTCGCCAACATGCAGCGTGACGGTCATATGCAGATGTCGCTTCAGCCCGAGCGCGTCACCTACACCCCAAGCCTGCTTGCGCCGAACGGGCCGCGCGAGAACCCGGCGACAGGGTTCCGCAGCTTCCCGGCGACGGTCGAGGGGCCCAAGGCGCGGGTGCGCTCGGCGACTTTCGCCGACCACTATAGCCAGGCGCGGCAGTTCTTCATCAGCCAGACGGCGCCCGAGCAGGACCATATCGTCGCCGCGCTGGTGTTCGAGCTAAGCAAGGTAGACGCGCTCGTCGTCCGCGCGGCGATCCTCGGCCATCTCGTCAATATCAAGGCCGATCTGGGCGAGCGGGTTGCCGCCGGCCTCGGCCATGCCGATCCGATCGTTCCCGCCGCGACGACGATCGCCACGCGGACCGACCTCGCCGCGTCGCCGAAGCTGAGCATCCTTGCCAACGCCGCGCCGACCTTCGAAGGGCGCAAGATCGGCGTCCTCGTCACCGACGGGGCCGACGCCGACCTGCTCGCGGCGATCGACGCGGCAGCGACCGCGGCCAAGGGACGGATCGAGATCGTCGCGCCGCGCGTTGGCGGCGTCACGCTGAGCGACGGCACTAAGGTCGCCGCCGACCACCAGCTCGCCGGCGGCCCGTCGGTGCTGTTCGACGCGGTCGTCCTGGCGGTGTCCGACGCCGGCGTCACGGCGCTGCTCGGCGAGGCGGCCGCGGTGGCGTGGGTCCACAACGCCTTCGCGCATCTGAAGGTGATCGGCTTCTCGGCGGCGGCGCAACCGCTGCTCGACGTCGCCGGGGTCGAACCCGACGCCGGCATCGTCGCCCTGGCCGACGCCGCCAGCGCCGACACCTATGTCGCCGCCGCCGCCGGCGGACGCATCTGGTCGCGCGAGGCGAGCGTCCGCACGGTCTATTGACGACGGACGCGGGACCGGTGGACGGTCCCGCGTTCTCTTTCTGTTCATGTCATGCTACGCTCGAGCGTGACCGAGTCGCCTCCCCTCCGCTGGCTGTACCTCGACCTCAACAGCTATTTCGCCAGCGTCGAGCAGCAGCTGGCACCCGAACTCCGCGGCCGCCCGATCGTCGTCGCCCCGGTCCATACCGACTCGACCAGCGCGATCGCCGCGAGCTACGAGGCGAAAGCGTTCGGCATCCGCACCGGCACGCCGATCTGGGAGGCGCGCGCCAAGTGCCGCGACCTGATCGTCGTGCCGGCACGGCACGAGGACTATGTCCGCTTCCACCACCGCATCATCGCCGAGGTCGAGCGCCACGTGCCGGTGACCGCGGTGTGCTCGATCGACGAGGTCGCCTGCCGGCTGTGCGACAACGAGAACGGCGTGGCGCAGGTCGCGGCGCTGGCGCGGCGGATCAAGGCGGGGATCGCCGCCAATGTCGGCACCGAGCTGAAGTCGTCGATCGGCATCGCCCCGAACCGCCTGCTGGCGAAGATGGCGAGCGACATGGAGAAGCCCGACGGGCTGACCGTGCTCGACGCGGCGACGCTCGCCCCGCGGCTGCGGGCGCTGCGCCCCGGCGACATCCCCGGCGTCGGCCGGAACATGGAGCGGCGGCTGGCGGCGGCGGGGGTCGTCGACATGGGCCGCATCCTCGACCTCAGCGCGCGCGAGGCGCGGCGCGTGTGGGGCAGCGTCTGGGGCGAGCGGCTCCACTGGCTGCTGCGCGGCGCCGATCTGCCCGAACGCCCGACCGAGCGGCGGACGATCGGTCACAGCCACGTGCTCGGCCCCGACAAGCGCCACCCCGACCGTGCCCGCCTCGTCGCCCGCCGGCTGCTGCTCAAGGCGGCGACCCGGCTGCGGCGAATGGATTACCGCACCGCCTTCGTCGTGCTGACGGTCAAGGGCGAGACTGTCGCCGGTGAACCCGGCGGGCGCTGGTCGCACGGGCAGAAGCTCGTCGCCGCGCAGGACAGCTTCACGCTGCTCGCCGTCCTCGACGGACTGTGGTACCGGATGCGCGGCGAGTTGGCCGACCAGCGCTACCGGCAGGTGTCGGTGACCTTCCTCGAGCTGTCGGCGGCGGCGGAGACGCAGCTGGCGCTGTTCGACGGCGGGCCGGCGGTCACGCCCGCGACCGAGGCGCGGCGACTGGCGCTGAGCGGCGCGATCGACCGGATGAACCGGCGCTTCGGCCGCGACGCGGTGACCGTCGGCCACGACAGCGCCGGCGCCGCGCGGAGTTCTGGCCCGCGCATCGCCTTTACCCGCATCCCCGAACTCGCCGAGTTCAACGAATAGGCGACGCCAGCGGCCCGCGGGCGAACCCAGCCCGGTCGATCGCGTAGACGACATGGCGGACCGGTTGCCCGGCGACGACCGTCTCCTCGATGCGGTCGGTCAGGACCGCGCCGATCTTGTCGAGGGCGCGGCGCGAGCGGGCGTTGTCCTCGCCGACGAGGAAGATCGCGCGGTCGCAGCCGGTCAGCGCATGACCGACCATCAGCGTCTTGATCGCGGCGTTGACCGTGCCGCCCCAATAGGCGCGGGCGAGAAAGGTCCAGCCGATCTCGACCTCGCCCGGACCGGCACGGGCGGTGCCGAAGCGCGACGCGCCGATCATCGCGGCCGTCGCCGGATCGATCGCGACCAGTGCGCCGCCGCTCGCCAGCGCATCGGCGAAATAGGTCCGGAATACCGGTTCGCGCCAGCGTTCGTGCGCCGGATGCTGCGCCCAGATCGCGGGATCGGCGGCGACGGCGTACAAAGCGTCCCAGTCGCCCGCCGCGAGCGGGCGAAGCGCGACGCGGTCGCTGCGGAGCGTCGGCTGCAGGTCGATCATCCGGGCTGATTGGCCCACTGGCGATGAGGACATCAATAGAAGAATCGCTCCTCGGCAATCTTGCCGTCGGCGATCGTATAGAGCGCGACCTCGTCCATCTGCATCCGCTCGCCCGACTCCTTGATCGTGACGTCCATCGTCCAGCGGATCGCGATTTGGTCGCCGTTGACATAGGGGCCGAAGGTCTCGGAGCCATGGACCTCGTGGTTGGCGTACCACCATATGGTCTTGCCCAGCACCGCCTCGCGGCCGACGAGCCGCGCCATCGAGCCGTCCATCGGCTCGATGCTGACGACGTCGTCCGCCCAGTATTTCTCGCCGATATGGAAGTCGCCTGCTTTGGCCATCGCGACCATGTCGTCGGCGATCTCACGAATCGTCATCATCGTCCCCCTGCTACGAATTAGACGGGAACATAGCACGAACTATGCTGCGGCTCAACAGCGGATGACAGCGGAACACGCCTCGGCTATGCGCTGGCGATGACCGAGATCACCGCCGCCGTCGTCGCCGAGCACGGCTTCACCCCGGCCGAGTACGACGACGTCGTCCGCGCGCTCGGCCGAATCCCGAACCTGCTCGAACTCGGCGTGTTCTCGGTGATGTGGTCCGAGCATTGCTCGTACAAGTCGAGCCGGCGCCACCTGAAGACGCTGCCGACGACCGCGCCGTGGGTGATCTGCGGCCCCGGCGAGAACGCCGGCGTCGTCGACATCGGCGACGGGTTGGCGGCGATCTTCAAGATGGAGAGCCACA
>CAXUEV010000020.1:0-14168 GCA_964250105.1 uncultured Sphingomonadaceae bacterium | reverse complement strand
CCGCCGCCGACCCCGCCGGGGCCGACATCGTCCTGCTCCAGCGCGAGGCGAAGCTGATCGCCGCGACCGTCACCGTCCAGCGCGGCGCCGCGCGGCGCTGGTCGCAGCGGCTCGACGCGGTCACTCTCCACCCCGTCGCCGGGCCGATCCTGCTCGCGGTGCTGCTGTTCCTGATGTTCCAGGGCGTGTTCGCCTGGGCCGAGGCGCCGATGGACGCGCTCGCCGCCGGGGTGACGTGGCTCCAGGCGGCGATCACCGCGGCGCTGCCCGACGGGGCCTTGCGTTCGCTGCTGGTCGACGGCGTCCTCGGCGGGGTCGGCGCGGTGATCGTCTTCCTGCCGCAGATCCTGATCCTGTTCTTCTTCATCCTGTGCCTCGAACAGTCGGGCTATATGGTCCGCGCGGCGTTCCTGATGGACCGGCTGATGGCGCGCGTCGGATTGAACGGCCGCGCCTTCATCCCGCTGATCTCGTCGTTCGCCTGCGCCATCCCCGGCATCATGGCGACGCGCACCATCGCCGAGCCGCGCGACCGGCTGACGACGATCCTGATCGCGCCGCTGATGACTTGCTCGGCGCGGCTGCCCGTCTATGCGATCATCATCGCCGCCTTCATCCCCTCGCGCGAGGTCGGCGGCGTCTTCAACCTGCAGGGGCTGGTGATGTTCGCGCTCTACGCCTTCGGCGTCGGCGGCGCGCTGGCGGCGGCGTGGGTGCTGCGGCGGACGGTGACGCGCGGGCCGACGCCGACCTTCCTGATGGAGATGCCGAAATACCAGTGGCCGGCGCCGCGCGACATCGGCATCGGCCTGTACCAGAAGGGCTGGGCCTTCCTCGGCCGCGCCGGCGGCATCATCCTCGTGTCGACGATCGCGCTCTGGGCGCTGGCGACGTGGCCGAAGCCGCCGCCGGGGGCGACGCGGCCGCCGCTCGAATATTCGGTCGCCGGCCATATCGGCGCGGCGCTCGAGCCGATCTTCCGGCCGATCGGCTTCAACAAGGAGATCGCGCTCGCGCTCGTCCCCGGCATGGCCGCGCGCGAGGTCGCGGTCAGCGCGCTCGGCACGGTCTATTCGTTGAACGCCGACGCCGACCACGCCGCGCCGCTGGTCGAGCGGCTGCGGACGAGCTGGTCGCTGCCGACCGCGCTCGCCTTCCTCGCCTGGTACGTCTTCGCCCCGCAATGCCTGTCGACGCTGGCGGTGACGCGGCGCGAGACCAACGGCTGGAAATGGCCGGCGTTCATGTTCGCCTATCTGTTCGCCATGGCCTATGCCAGCGCCGGCGCGACTTACTGGCTGGCGCGGGCGTTGCTATAGCGTAGTGGAGTCGGTCGGAGCCCGCCCGCGGTCGTCGCGACGGCGTGCCGGCGGTGACCCGCGCCCGGTAGCGCGGGATTCGCATTGTAGGAGGAAGAGCAATGGCTGGCGTCAACAAGGTGATCCTCGTCGGCAACCTCGGCAAGGACCCCGAAAGCAAGAGCTTCGCCAACGGCAATTCGGTCGTCAACTTCACCCTCGCCACCTCCGAAACCTGGCGCGACAAGCAGTCGGGCGAGCGCAAGGACAAGACCGAGTGGCATAACATCGTGATATATAACGAGAATCTGGGAAAGGTGGCGAGCCAGTACCTGCGCAAGGGCAGCAAGGTCTATCTCGAAGGCGCGATCCAGTCGCGCAAGTACCAGGACAATAGCGGCAACGACCGCTACATCACCGAGATCGTCCTCCAGCGCTTCCGCGGCGAACTGACCCTCCTCGACAGCCGCGACAACGACGGCGGCGGCGCCCGCGACTATGGCAGCAGCGCGGCACCCGCGAAGAAGCCGGCGTTCAACAACAGCGGCAATTTCAACGACGATCTCGACGACGACGTCCCGTTCTGACGGGACTTACTTCGTCTTTTTCAATGCTTCGGGCTTGTGCGCGGCCTCGCCGCCGCTTTTGTCGCTCTTGACGATATATTCGGGGTTGTCTTTGGACGCGGCGACCTTGTGCCCCTTGATCTGCGTCGACGCGGTGATCTTCTTGACCACCTTGCCGACCGAATGGCCGCCACTACTGTCCCACTCGACTTTGTCGCCCTTCTTCAGGTCCGCCATCGCCCTTACTCCATCATCCGCGCCACGACCGAGAGCCGCCCCGCCTCGACCCGCAGCATGTTGAACGACGGCGGCGCCGACCGGACCCGCTCCGACAACGTCCCAGCGCCAATCAGCCGCACCGCCCGGCCACCGCCGTTCCACACAGTATCAAACGGCTCGTGCGTATGCCCGCTAAGGACGACGTCGGCCCCCCGCGCCGCAAGGCACGCGAGCGCCGCATCGCCGCCGCGCGTCCGGTGGCGACGCCCCTCTCCCACCAGCGGATGATGGCAGGCGACGATCTTCATGTTCGTCGACGGCGCGGCGGCGAGCAGGGCCAGCGCCGCCGCCAGCCGGTGGGGCCGGATGACGCCCTCCGCCCAGTTCCGCCGCATCTGCGCCCGTGCCGCCGTCCGCAACGGCACGACCGTGACGCCCGCCAGCACCAGCGGCCGCTCGACCGCCCGACGCAGGCGTTCGTAGCGGCGGTACGGATCGACGAAGCGTTCCCACACGTTGAAGATCGGCATGTCGTGATTGCCGAGTTCGACCGTCACCGGCACCCCGAGCTTGGTCAGATAGTCGGTCGCCGCGGCGAACTCACGGCGGCGACCGAAGGCGGTCAGGTCGCCCGTCATGATCACCGCAGTGGGCCGCTCCTCGGCGACGGCGCGCGCGAACCAGTCGAGCGCGGCGCGATCCTCGGTGCCGAAATGCAGGTCGGAGACATGGAACAGGCTGACGCTCATGCCGCCCGCGTCGCCATGAAGCGGAGGTTGGTCAGAGCGTGGGTGACGGTGACGGGGCTCGCCAGCTTGACCGGCTCGCCGTCGAAGAGCGCCGTGATCGGTCGCGACGAGACGAGGCTGATCGACGATGCATGCGTGACGCTGACATCGGCTCCCCGGCGCCAGTCGCCGAGCAGCCAGTCCCAGCCGAGCTTGGCCCCGGCGAACCAACTATCGGTGCTGATCGCAGCGATCTCAAGGTCTTCGGCTTGGGGCGTGACGATCACCGCGCGATGGCGAGCGCCGCCGACCACGCGCACGGTGCGGGCAAAGGTCTTGCGCATGGCATAACGCAGGGCTCGACCCAGCTTGGCATAGGCCCCGGCGCGGACGGCCTCGCGGGCATGAAACCACGATGCCGCCGGCCCGATGATCACGCCGACGAGGCCGCGATCGTCGCCGCTGCATGCGATGGGCAGACGCTCGGCTTGCCCGCCGGGCGCACGTTCGAGGACCTTCGTCCAATCGGCATCGCCGTGAAGCGTCTTGGCGAGGCCATTCATCGTGCCGCCCGGAAGAACGAGGCAGGTGCCGCTCCAGTCGTCGAGCCTTTGCGTCGCCGCATTGATCGTCCCGTCACCGCCGAAGATCACCAGCGTGTCGACACCCGCGCCGTCCAACTGCGCCGTGTCGGGGCACGTCTCCGCTGGAAAGTCGCTGCGGCCGGCGATCTCATAACGAGCGCAAGCCTTCTCGAGTTCGTCGATGAGCGCGGCCGAAGTCGAGCCGGACGACGCGTTGAACACCAGCCACAATCGTTTCATCGCCGAAAAGCGAGCGACACGACGTGCGGTTCCGCCGAATCGGCAGCGGAACGACTCGCCTGCCCGGCGGTTCTTCGTCGGTTGGTGGAGGAATGCGGATGGCGGCGCGGGCCTATTGGTCGGGACAGTTGCGGCTCGCGCTCGTTTCGATCCCGATCGAACTCTACTCGGCGACGCGCAGCACCACGACGATCGCCCTCAACCAGATCCACGAACCCTCGGGCAAGCGCATCAAGTACGAAAAGACCGTGCCGGGCCTCGGCACAGTCGATCCCGACGAGATCGTCAAGGGCTTCGAGGTGGAGAAGGGCAAGTACGTCATCCTCAGCGACGAGGAGATCGAAGGGGTCAAGCTTGAAAGCAAGAAGACGCTCGAACTGACCCAGTTCGTCGATGCCGCCGAGATCGATCCGATCTATTTCGAGAAACCGTATTTCTGCGTGCCCAAGGACGAACTGGCCGAAGAAGCGTTCTGCGTCATCCGCGACGCGCTGCGGGCCGCGAAGAAGGTCGGCCTCGGCCAGCTGGCGATGCGCGGCCACGAATATCTGATCAGCCTCAAGCCATGCGGGCGCGGCATGGTTCTCGAAACCCTGCGTTACGAGGAGGAGGTCAACAAAGCGAGCGGCTTCTTCCGCTCGATCCCCGACGGTGCGGCGCAACCCGAGCTCATGGAACTCGCCTCGGCGCTGATCGACAAGCGGACCGCCAAGTTCGAGCCCGGCAAGTTCCACGACCGCTACGAGGATGCCTTGCGGGCGTTGATCGATGCCAAACGCGGTAAGAAGACAGTCCCGGTCGACGACGAGGCAGCAGCACCCAAGGCATCGAACGTGATCGACCTCATGGCGGCGCTCAAGGCGTCGATCGAAAAGGGTGGCGCCAATCCGCCGGAGGCGCCGGCGGCGCCGGCTGCGAAATCCAAGGCGAAGACTGCCGCTAAGCCTGCACCGAAGGCGCCGGTGCGACGACGGGCGTGACAGTCGCCGACGACAAGCTCGCGCGCTACAATGCAAAGCGCGATTTTGACCGTACCACCGAACCCGCCGGCAGGACTGGACGCAAGGCGGGTAACTGCTTCATGGTCCAGATGCACGCGGCGAGCCGGCTGCACTGGGACTTCCGCCTCGAACTCGACGGCGTTCTCCTGTCGTGGGCGGTGACCCGCGTGCCGAGCGCCGATCCGAAGGTCAAGCGACTGGCGGTACGGACCGAGGACCATCCGCTCGCCTATGCCACGTTTGAGGGTACGATCCCGCGCGACGCGTATGGCGGCGGCACGGTCATGCTGTGGGACCGCGGCACCTGGACGAACGAGATCGACCCCCGCGAAGGGATGAAGAAGGGCAAGCTGCACTTCACCCTGACCGGCGAGCGGATGAAGGGCGAGTGGGTGCTGATCCGCCTCAAGCCCGAGGGCAAGGCGGAGAATTGGCTGCTCGGCAAGATCAACGACGAGCATGCCGGCGGTGACCTCGATTCGCATGTCACGAGCATCGCTACCGGGCGGACGATGGATGCCATCGCAGCGGGAGAGCCGAAGATCACGGCCGAGGTGTCCACGAAAACGAAGATTACAGCCGCGAAGGCTGGCAGGCCCTCGAAAGCCGGCAAGTCGGTGCCGCCGACCTTTCGCGAACTTCAGCTAGCGACGCTGGTCGACACGCCGCCGACCGGTAACGACTGGGTACACGAGACGAAATACGACGGCTACCGCGCCTTGATCGCGGTAGGCGGCGGACGAGCGATCGCTTATTCGCGCAACGGCCTCGACTGGACCGCGCGGTTCGGCGAGGTGCCGGCCGCCTGCGCGAAGCTGCCGTGCACGACGGCACTGATCGACGGCGAGGTGGTCGCGCTCGATGCCGGCGGCAAGCCGAGCTTCTCGACCCTGCAGGCGGCGCTGAAGGACGGGGGACCGTTGCTCTACTTCGCCTTCGACCTGCTCGAGCTCGACGGCGCCGACCTCACCGAACTGCCGCTGGTCGAGCGCAAGGCCAGGTTGGCGACGCTGCTCGATGGCGCCCCGCCCCCGTTGCATTATTCGGAGCACGTCCGTGGCGGCGGCGAGGCGATGTTCACCGCGTTGTGCGCGGCGGGCTACGAAGGTGTCATCAGCAAGCGCGCCGACGGTAAGGCCCGTTCAGGACGGTCGGGCGCGTGGCTGAAGGCGAAATGCACGCACCGGCAGGAATTCGTCATCGGTGGCTGGTCGAAGTCCGACAAGGGCCGCGGTTTCGCCTCGCTTCTGCTCGGCGTGCAGGCGGCGGACGGCCTGCGCTACGCGGGTCGCGTCGGCACCGGCTTCGACGACGAGGCGCTTGAGGATCTGACCGCGCGCCTCGCTCGGCTCGCCGCCGATATATCGCCGTTCGCGGCCAAGCTGCCGGCGCTCGCGCGGCGTGGTGCGCACTTCGTCAAGCCTGAGCTCGTCGCCGAAGTGGCGTTCGCCGAGTTCACGGCCGACGGCCAGATCCGACATGGCAGCTTCCTCGGCCTGCGCGGCGACAAGAAGCCGGAAGAGGTCATCGCCGAACTGCCGGCATCGGCCGGTGGTCCCGACCGCCACGGGGTCCGCATTACCAGTCCCGAGCGGATCGTCTTCCCGGAACTGGGGCTGACCAAGGGCGCGCTGTTCGACTATTACGCGACGCTGGTCGAGCCGATGCTGAAGGAACTCGCCGGCCGGCCGATCAGCCTCGTCCGCTGTCCGCAAGGCCGCGCCAAGGCGTGCTTCTTCCAGAAACATGACTCGGGGATGTTTTCAGACGCGGTTCACCACGTCGACATCTCCGGGTCCGACGGCAAGACCGAGCCTTATCTGTACGTCGAGGACGTCGCCGGGCTGCTCAACTGCGTGCAGATGGGGACGATCGAATTCCATGGCTGGGGGAGCCGGGTCGCCGACATCGACCGTCCCGACCGGCTGGTGATCGACCTCGATCCTGACGAAGCGCTCGACTTCGCCACCGTGCGCACCGCCGCGGTGCTGGTCCGCGACCGGCTGAAGACCGCCGGCCTCGCGAGCTTCCCGATGTTGACCGGTGGCAAAGGTGTGCATGTCGTCGCGCCGCTGGTGCCGCAGGCCGAGTGGCCTGCAGTCAAGGCGTGGGCGCGCGCGTTCGCCGAAAGCCTGGAGGCCGAGGCACCGCAAGCTTTCGTCGCCAATATGAGCAAGGCCAAACGGAAGGGCCGGATCTTCGTCGACTGGCTACGCAACCAGCGCGGCGCGACCGCGGTGTTGCCGTATTCGGTTCGAGCCCGCGAAGGCGCCGGAGTCGCGGTGCCGCTGACCTGGGTCGAACTTGCAGAAACTGAAGCTGGCAGCGCCTTCAGCGCTGCGAACCCTGCCGTCGTGCTGGCACACGCGGCGCGTCCTGCAGAAAAGATCAAGGCGAAGCCGCTGCCGCGGTGATCGTATCTCAGACTATGATCTGAGGTCATCATGCGTTCACTCGAGACGTGGGAGAGGACGCGACTTGGCGACCGAGCCGCGTTAAACATGCTGAACGCATCGATTAACATTGCTCGGTTCAACCATGAGGGCTAGTGATATACGAGGTCTTAGTGGTGTATTAACCTATTGATGGTATGATTATGATTAACAGTAAATTAGTGGCGTTGTTTGTTTGTCCGGCGTTGATTGCCCCACCCGTCGTTCTTTCGGTTAATAAGCACGCGCGACATGCCGTGGCGCGGGTATTGCACCGCGCAGCCAACGGTCTCGACCGGTCGCGTCGATCGGTCCCGGTCCAATATGCCGCCCTGCCATGTGTGCCGACGTTCGCCGGCTCAGGCGGCGGCGAGGACCTGGTTCCGGCTGGTGGCTTAAGCAGCTTCGGACCGCTCGGGGCGGACACCCCGAGCGTGGCGGATGGCGGCCGTTCGGCACCGGTCGGATATGGCGGCGGCGGTTTTCACAGCGATAGCGGCGGCTCGTCCGGTGGTGGCCGCGGCGGGGAGTTGACCATCGTCCCCGCGTCGCCGACCTCACCGATGACGGGTCAGCCCGTGGTCGAGCTTACACCGACCGCACAGGGTGTGATGCCGGTGGCCGTCGTTGCCGAGCCGCACACCTGGGCAATGCTGATCGCCGGGTTTGGCGCGGTCGGCGCGGCGATGCGGCACCGCCGCCTCGCTGTCGTCAGCGATGAGCCTGTCCGGCTGCCCCGCGCGGTCGCTTGACCTGAGTACCGATCGGTTACATGACGGCCACGGGTGGCTGTAGTCGGTGGAGGGATGGACGATGTCGGCGCGTCGGACGACTGCGCTGGAACCGCGCAGAAGCGCTGCCGACCGGCTTTGCGACGTCGCCACGAGCCTGTTCTACAGGCGCGGCATTCGCGCGGTGGGGGTCGACGAAATCGTCACCGAGACGGGCGTCACCAAGCCGACGCTGTACCGCAGCTATGCTTCGAAAGACGATCTCGTTGCGGCTTGCCTGCGCAAGCAGATGGACGCGGCGGTCGCGCGATGGGAGGCGATCGCGGTCCGTCTCGCGCACGATCCCATAGGCCAATTGAAGGCTATTCTTGGCGCGATGGCCGACGACATCGCGGCGGCTGATTTTCGCGGCTGCGCCATGACGAACGCCGCGGTCGAATTTCCTGAAGTCGATCATCCCGCGCGTCGGGTATCGGAAGATTGCAAGTCGGCGATGCGGTCGCGGCTGGTCGATCTTGCCCGCCGGTCGATGGTCGCCGATCCCGACGCGCTTGCCGATGGTCTGCTGCTCCTGATCGAAGGGGCTGGCAGCATGCGCCACACTTCCGGATCGCAGGGGCCGGCGGCGGCGCTGGTCGCGACGGGAGAGATGCTGATCGCGGCGCACGTCGACCGGGCGCTCGACGACAGGCGGCCTAACGGCGGGCAAGCCCGCTGAACGGGCCGGTGCGCCGCTTCTCGGCGGCGACGCGCGCTTCGGCCTCTTCCTCGCTGATCACAAACCGCGCCGCTGCTCCGCGCCCCGCCTCGGGCGAGCGCGGATAGGGGTCGAGGGCGAGACCCAGCGACTGCGCCACCGCCTCGCCGAGATCGAGATCGTCGCCGTCCAGCGGCAGCATGTCGAGGTCGAGGTGAGCGAGTTCGACTTCGTCGCCGGCGGCGGCGGCATGGTCGCTGAAACAAAGATCGACCGGTTCGTCGAGTGCGAACGGCACGGATTCGGCCGAGATGCTGCACGCCTGCTCGCCGGTGGCGACGAAGCGTCCGCCGACGCGGATGCCCGTCGCGTCGCGGCGAACCAGCAGGCGAGCGGTCAATTCGTTGAGCGACAGCAGGTCGAAACGGCCGGCCAGTGCCTGGAGTTCGGTCGCACCCGCTGCGATTTCCTCGGTCCGGTCGACGCCGCCGATGTCGTGGACGCGAACGATCCGGCGGAACTCGGCGATCACAGGCCGCCCTCGAGCAGGGTCGGCAGCGGCAGCCGGGCGATACGCGCAACCAGCGCCCGCGCCCTTTCCGCCGTCCAGTCGAGCGCAACAGGGTCGACCGCGGCGCCACGATAGAGGTTCCGTGTCAGCGCTTCGTCCAAGCTGGCTGGAATTGCGCCGTCGTCGAGCGCTTGCCGATACGCCCCAAGCCGCCCGCCGAGGGCGCTGACCATGTGCCCGACCTGCTTGCCCACCGTCGGGTCGCCGATGCCGAGCTCCCTGAGCGACCCGTCCATGTCGGCGATGAAGCGCTCGGTCAGATCGGCGGAGAACTGGCGCAAGGCCTCGCCCTCGCGCTCGAGGCGTAGCAGGACCAGCGCCAGAACCAGCGCGACCACGTCGAAGCGCCCGTCGACGGTGTCGGGCACCGCGCCGGCGAGATACCAGTCGGGGTTGCGCGCCTCGACGACGACGGCGCGATAGAGCGCGTCACCGGCCGGCGCGGCACGAAACGGTCGGACCAGGCGGTCGAGCAGAGTCATTGGGCGAACCTTGTCGCAAGGAGTGGTTCGGCATATTGAGACGATCGCAGCCCGGTGCAATGTCGTCCGCGCCGTCCTGCCCCGGGAGTTGTCGATGCGCGTGAGGAAAATCTCCATCGTTGCGGCACTGGTCGCCACCGCATCGCTGACCGGCTGCACCCAGATCAAGCAGAGCCAGGGCTATATCGTCGACGAGTCGCTCCTCGCCTCGGTTCAGGCGGGCGTCGACAACAAGGACTCGGTGCAGAAGACGCTCGGCCGTCCGACCTTCGCGTCCGAGTTCGACGGGCGCGAATGGTATTATGTCTCGCGCAACACCAACCAGCTCGCCTTCCTCCAGCCCAAGGCGACGAAGCAGAGCATCATCAAGGTGACTTTCGATGCCAAGGGCAACGTCGCCAAGGTCGAGCGGCGCGGTCTCGAGCAGGTCGTCGCGGTTTCGCCCGTGGCCGACAAGACGCCGACGCTCGGTCGCGACGTCGGCTTCTTCGAGGACGTGTTTGGCGGTATCGGCAGGTTCGGCGGCTCCGGGGCAAACCCCGAATCGGCCGGTGGCACCAGCACGGGTCGCGACGGTCCGAAATAGTCGCGCCTTCAGCCGTGCTCGTATCCTAGACTGGTGGGCATGAACGGCCGACCGTCAACGCCGATCACGACGAGGCCGTCGCCACTGGTCACCGCGCCGATGCGCGCCGCGCCGAACGCCAGCACCGCATCGCGCTGCGTTACCGGGGCGCTGAACAGAAGCTCGTAATCGTCGCCCGAGCTCGCCAGCCCGGCGAGTTCGGGCGACGTGCTGCCGACGCGGGCCGACGCTGCCGGCGATACCGGCAGCCGGGCGAGGTCGATCGTCACGGCGACTCCGCTCGCCGCCGCCAGCCGTTCGGTATCGATCAGCAACCCGTCGGAGACGTCCATCGCGGCAGAAGCGATGCCGACCAGCGATTGTCCGAGCGCCAGCCGCGGTTCGGGACGACGAAAGCGGTTGAGCAGGAATTTGTCGGGCGCCGCCTCGCCGCGGGCGATCTGCAGGCCGAGCCCGGCGTCGCCGATCGTGCCGCTGACCCAGACGTCGTCGCCCGGTCGGGCGCCGCCGCGGGCCAGCGCCGTACCCCGCTCGACCTCGCCGATCGCGGTCAGGCCGAGCACCGCCGCGGCCAGTCCGGTTACGGTGTCCCCGCCGTAGAGCGCGACGTTCCACCGCGCCAGACCGCGCGCCAGTCCGTCGACGAACGCGGTCACCCAGACTTCGTCTTCGGCCGGGCTCAAGCCGAGCCCGAGCAGCACGCCGAGCGGTCTCGCGCCCATCGCCGCGAGGTCGGACAGGTTGACCGCGAGCAGCTTCCAGGCGACGTCGCCGGGCGGATCGTCCGGCAGATAATGGACGCCGGCGGCGAGGACGTCGTGCGTCAGGACGAGATCGCGGCCGAGCGGCGGCGTCAGGACGGCGGCATCGTCACGCAAGCCGCGCGCCGCTGGCGTCGTCGCCAGCGGTGCCAGCAGTCGCGCGATCAGCTCGCGCTCGCGCATTCAGCCGCGGAGCTTGCGCGCCACCGCGTCGAGCAGGCCGTTGACGAACCCCGCCTCGCGCGCGTCGTAGAAGGCGTGCGCGACGTCGACATATTCGTCGATCACCGCCGCGGTCGGCACGTCGGGCCGGCCGATCAGCTCGTAGACGCCCGCGCGCAGCAGGCCGCGCATCGGCCGGTCGAGCCGGTCGAGCGCCCATCCCGCGGCCAGATGCGCGATGATCACCGCGTCGATCTCGGCACTCCGCGCAGCGACCCCGGCGACGACGTCGTCGAAGAACATCGTGTCGGCGGGACGGTACTGCTCGTCCTCGATCGTCGCGCCGAGCCGATGATTATGGAACTCGGTCAACAGCTTGGGCAGGCTGCCGCCGGCCATCTCGTGCTGGTAAAGCGCCTGCACCGCGGCCAGCCGCGCGGCCGAGCGCGCGTTGCCGCTCCGCGGTTTCTTTGCCTTCGCCGGTGTCGCCATGATCTGCATGTAGCTACCGGCGGCGACCATGTCATCCGGCGTCCGACTTCAGGACGTGAACTGGGTCTTCATGGCGATCATCGCCAGCGCCGCCCGCGCGGCATCGCCGCCCTTGTCCTTTTCCGTGCGGCGGGCGCGCGTCCATGCCTGCGCCTCGTTCTCGACGGTCAAGATACCGTTGCCGATCGCCAGCCCGTCGAGGGTCAACGCCATGATCGCGCGCGCGCTCTCGGCGGCGACGATCTCGAAATGATAGGTCTCGCCGCGGATGACGCAGCCGAGCGCGACGAAGCCGTCGAACCCGCCGTGCTCGCTCGCCATGCCGATCGCCGCCGGAATCTCGAGGGCGCCGGGGACGGTCGCGCGCTCGCACGTGGCGCCGGCGGCGAGGATCGCCGCCTGGGCGCCGTCGAGCAGCGCGTCGGCGAGCGCGTCGTAGAAGCGGGCCTCGACGATCAGCAGGTGCGGCATCGGTTCAGTCCACCGCGCCGGTGATGGCGCGCTCGCCGACGACGGTCAGGCCGTAGCCGGTCAGGCCGATGATGGTGCGGTGGGCATTGGTCAGGAGGACCATGTCGGAGACGCCGAGATCGACGAGGATCTGCGCGCCGATGCCATAGTCGCGCAGCTGGTTCGACTCGCCCTCGTCGCGCGCCTTCATCTGCGCCGAGATCGCGTCGGGACGGCCGTCGCGGATGATGACGACGATGCCTGCCCCGGCGTCGCCGATCATCTCCATCGCGCGCTGGAGCTGGCCCGAGCGGTCGTTGTCCTCGGCGAAGACGTCGGTGAACATCGACATGGCGTGCATGCGCACCAGCGTCGGCACGGCCGGGTCGACATGGCCCTTCTGCAGGACGATATGCTCGGTATATTCGGCCTTGTTGGCGTAGGTCATCGCCTTCCAGTGGCCGCCGTGACGGCTGTCGATGCTGGTTTCGGCAACGCACTCGACGAGGCTGTCGTGGCGCATCCGATAGGCGATCAGGTCGCGGATCGTGCCGATCTTGAGCCCGTGCTCGGCGGCGAAGCCGAGCAGGTCGTCGAGCCGCGCCATCGTCCCGTCGTCGTTCATGATCTCGCAGATGACGCCGCTGGGATTGAGCCCGGCGAGGCGGGCGACGTCGACCGCCGCCTCGGTATGGCCGGCGCGGACGAGGACGCCGCCGTCGCGCGCGACCAGCGGGAAGACGTGGCCGGGCGTGACGATGTGCGACGCGTCCTTGCCGGCGTCGATCGCGACGGCGACCGTGCGCGCGCGGTCGGCGGCGCTGATCCCGGTGGTGACGCCGCTGCGCGCCTCGATCGAGACGGTGAAGGCGGTCTCGTGGCGGGTGCCGTTGTGCCGCGCCATCAGCGGCAGGCCGAGCGCCTTGACCCGTTCCGCGGCAAGCGCGAGGCAGATCAGGCCGCGGCCGTAGCGCGCCATGAAGTTGATCGCCGCAGGCGTCGCCATCTGCGCCGGCACGATCAGGTCGCCCTCGTTCTCGCGGTCCTCGTCGTCGACGAGGATGAACATCCGGCCGTTCTTGGCCTCGTCGATGATCTCCTCGATGCCGACCAATGTCGGCGTCCGGCCGCCGAGATAGGTTTCGAGCTTGCGCAGCGTATCGCTCGTCGGGTTCCAGTCGGGCTCGTCGAGGTTGCGCAGCGAGTTGGCGTGGAGGCCGGCCGCGCGGGCGAGGCCCGATCGGCTCTGGGCGCTGTCGGAGACAAGGGTGCGGATACGGTCGATCGTCGTCGTCATTTGGAGCTCGCGACATTGGAATGTGCGATACTCAGAGGCCGGTCACATCACGATGTCAACACTTCGCGCATGCGGCCAAGATAACGGGCGAGGATGTCGATCTCGAGATTGACGTCGTCATTGATCCGGCTGGCGCCGAGCGTCGTCCATTCGGCGGTATGCGGAATGATGTTGAGCTCGAAGCCGACGCCGCCGTCGGCGGTCGAGGCGACGCGGTTGACCGTCAGCGACACGCCGTTGACGGTGATCGAGCCCTTGGCGGCGATGAACGGCGCGACCGAGGCGGGTGCGGCGATCGTCAGCCGGATCGAGCCGCCTTCGCCCTCGACCCCGGTGACGGTGCCGACGGCGTCGACGTGCCCGGTGACGATATGGCCGCCGAGCTCGTCGCCGACCTTGAGCGCGCGCTCGAGGTTGAGCCGCGCGCCCGGCGTCCATAGCGCGGCGGCGCTATGCCGCAGCGTCTCCTGGCTGACGTCGACCGCGAACCAGCGGTCGTTCGAGCCCTTGTCGACGACCGTCAGGCAGACGCCCGAGCAGGCGATCGACGCGCCGACGGCGATGCTCGCGGGGTCGTAGGCGCAGTCGATCCGCACGCGGAGGTCGCCGCGCTGCTCGGTCGCGGCGACGGTGCCGATGGCGGTGATGATGCCGGTGAACATGGTCCCGCCTAACGCGTGCGGATGAATTCCTCAACCCGGTCGGCGCCGAGGACGAGCGGCGACGCCGGCGTCCAGCGGCCGTGCGCCGCGCCGAGATCGGCCAGACCGAGATCGCCGACGCCGCGGCGGCCACCGAGGACGACGGGGGCGCGGTAGATCAGCAGCCGGTCGACGCGGTCGGCGGCGAGCAGGCTCGTCGCGACGCCGGC
>CAXUEV010000019.1:13147-14314 GCA_964250105.1 uncultured Sphingomonadaceae bacterium | reverse complement strand
TCTTCTACGACTGGGCCGCCGCCGGCTCGAACCACGCGCGCTTCGTCGTCGCCTGGGACACGCCCGACGCCGCCGTCACCGCCCTCGCCGCGGCATTGGCCGGCTGATGGCGGCGGTCGCCCGGCGGCCGGCGACGTCGCGTGCCGCGCTGGAATTCGCCGCCGTTACAATGATTTGGGGCTCGACCTGGCTCGTCATCACCGGCCAGCTCGGCACCGTCCCGGCGGCTTGGTCGGTCACCTATCGCTTCGCCATCGCCGGTCTCGTCGTGCTGGCGATCTGTCTCGCCCGCGGCACCTGGGTCCGCCCGACCGCGGCCGCCCACCGCTTCGCCGCCGTCGCCGGAACGGCGCAGTTCATGCTCAACTTCAACTTCGTCTACGCCGCCGAGATGCACCTCGCCTCGGGCCTGGTGGCGCTCGTCTTCGCGCTGCTGATCGTCGGCAACACCTTGTTCGCACGCTTCTTTCTCGGCTCGCCGATCACCCCGCGCTTCGCCGTCGGCGCGTTCATAGGGCTTGCCGGACTGACGCTCGTCTTCGTCCCCGACCTGACGCACCCGGCCGCGGCGACGCCGGGGACCATCCTCGGCGTGCTGCTGGCGATCGGCGCGGTGGTCAGCGCGTCGACGGCGAACGTGATGCAGGCGAGCCGCCGCGCCCGCGCCCTGCCGTCGCAGCCGACGCTGGCGCTGATGATGCTCTACGGCACGCTCGCCGACGCCGTCTACGCCTGGGCGACGGCGGGACCGCCGGTGTTCGATCCGCGCCCCGGCTACTGGCTCGGGCTTGTCTATCTCGCGGTCGTCGCCTCGGTGCTCGCCTTCACCCTCTACTACGGCATGATCCGCCGCATCGGCCCGGGTCCGGCGGCGTATACCAGCGTCGTCATCCCGGTCGTCGCGATGGCGCTGTCGACGGTGTTCGAGGCCTATGTCTGGACGCCGACGGCGGCGGCCGGCGCGGCGCTAGCGCTCGCCGGGCTGGTCGTCGCGCTGAGCGGCCGACGCCCCGCCTAGCGGCAGGCGCGCAAGCCCGCGCGATAGTCGGGATAGCGCAGGCGGACGCCGAGGTCGCGAACCATCCTGCCCGCGGCGACCTTGCGCGATTCGGTGTAGAAGCCGCGCGCCATCGGCGACATGTCCGCGGCGAGGCTTTCGAGCGGCGG
>CAXUEV010000019.1:0-13137 GCA_964250105.1 uncultured Sphingomonadaceae bacterium | reverse complement strand
TATTCGATCACCGCCGCGCTCGTCGCCGGCGCGTCGTCGGCGAGATTATAGATGCCCGGCGCTCCCCGCTCGATCGCGGCCACAAGCGTGGTTACGATGTCGTCGACGTGGATGCGGCTGAACAGATGCCCTGGCGCATCGAACCGGCGCGCGTCGCCGGCGCGGACGCGATCGATCGCCGAACGGCTCGGGCCGTAGATGCCGGGCAGGCGGAAGACGCGGACATCGCCGCGCAGCGCCTGCCACGCGAGGTCGGCGGCGACGCGCGTGCTGCGCCGGCCGCCACCGACCGGCGTAGCCTCGTCGACCCACGCGCCCTGCGCGTCGCCATAGACCCCCGTCGACGACAGATAGCCGAGCCATCGCGCCGGTGCCGCCGCCAGCTGCGTGCCGTAGCGCGCCAGCACCGGGTCGCTGGTCGCATCGGGCGGCACCGACGAGATGATGTGGGTCGCAGCGGTGACGGCCTCGACGACGCGCGGATCGTCGAACGCCAGTACGCCGGCGCGCGCCGAGCGACCCGTGGCGCTCACCGCCCAGCCCGCGGCGCGGAGGCGCACGGCGAGACGTGACGTCGTGTAGCCCAGCCCGAAGATCAGCATGTGGCGCATCGCGCTGAGACTAACGCACCCCCGCAGCTTAACAAACCTGACAGGCCGCCTTAACTGGGAGGTCAGTTCCAAGGACCGATCGATGCTCGATGCTCAACTCGTGCCGCAGACGGTCCGCCTGGTCGACTACCGCCAGCCCGACTGGCTGGTGCCGCATGTCGCGTTGACATTCGAGCTCGACGCGGTGCGCACGCGGGTCCGTGCCCGGCTGACCGTCACGCGCAACGGCGCCAACGATGCCCCGCTGGTGCTCGACGGCCAGGAACTGACCCTGGTCTCGGTGATGGTCGACGGCGTCTCTGCTGACGTCCAGCCGGCCGACGAGAAGCTCGTCCTGGCGATTGCCGGCGACACGGCGACGATCGACACCGTCGTCGAGATCGCGCCGGCGGCGAACACCGCGCTGATGGGGCTTTACGCCAGCGGCGGCAATCTGTGCACCCAGTGCGAGGCGGAAGGTTTCCGCCGCATAACCTTCTTCCCCGATCGTCCCGACGTCCTGTCGCGCTATACCGTGCGGCTCGAGGCGGACGCCGCGCGCTATCCGGTGCTGCTGTCGAACGGCGACCGCGGGCCGGCGGGGCCGCTCGAGGGCGGCCGCCACTTCGCCGAGTGGAGCGATCCCTGGCCCAAGCCGGCGTACCTCTTCGCCGTCGTTGCCGGCCGGTTGAGTGCCTATCGTGATGCCTTCGTCACCGCCTCGGGACGCCATGTCGACCTCGCCATCTGGGTCGCCGAGGCCGACCTGCCGCGCTGCGCCCACGCCATGGCCGCGCTCAAGGCATCGCTGCGCTGGGACGAGGTTAACTACGGCCGCGAATACGACCTGTCCGAGTTCAACATCGTCGCGGTCGCCGACTTCAATGCCGGCGCGATGGAGAACAAGGGGCTCAACATCTTCAATTCGAAGTATATTCTGGCGAGCGCCGATACCGCCACCGATGCCGACTTCGACGCCGTCGCCGCGGTCGTCGCCCATGAATATTTCCATAACTGGACCGGCAACCGCGTCACCTGCCGCGACTGGTTTCAACTGTCGCTCAAGGAAGGCTTCACCGTCTTCCGCGATCAGCAGTTCTCGGCCGACCAGGGCTCGGCCGCCGTGCGCCGGATCGACGACGTGCGGACCTTGCGCGCGGTCCAGTTCCCCGAGGATGCGGGACCGCTCGCGCATCCGATCCGGCCCGACCATTATATCGAGATCGGCAATTTCTACACCCCGACAGTCTACAACAAGGGTGCCGAGGTCATCCGCATGCTGCACACGTTGCTCGGTCCGGGGTGCTTTCGCGCCGCGACCGACCTCTACTTCGATCGCTTCGACGGGCAGGCGGTGACCACCGACGATTGGCTGAATGCGATGAGCGACGCCTCGGGGCTCGACCTCAGCCGCTTCCGCCGCTGGTACGACCAGGCCGGAACCCCGCGGATCGGCGCGGTGCTCGATCACGATCCGGCGACCGCGACGGCGACGCTCAGGCTGTCGCAGACCATGTCGGCGACTCCCGGCCAGCCGGTCAAGCTGCCGATGGCGATGCCGTTCCGGGTGGCGCTATTTGGCCGCCAGTCGGGCAAACGTATCGGCGACGAGCGGGTGATCGAGCTCGACGGCGAGACGGTCGTCGAGTTCGACAATGTTGGCGAACCGCCGCTGGCCTCGCTCAACCGCGGCTTCTCCGCGCCGGTGATCGTCGATACCGCCCAGTCGCGCGCCGACCTCGCCTTCCTGGCGGCGCACGACGACGATCCGTTCGCGCGCTACGAGGCGGCGCAGCGGCTGGCGCTCGACGTTCTCGCCGGCGACGCGACTGCCGACGAACTCGTCGCGACGGTGGCGGCGACGCTCGATGCCGGGCTCGATCCGGCATTCGTCGCCGAGGCGGTGCTGCTGCCGTCCGAAAGCGTCATCGGCGACCAGGCGAAGGTCGTCGCGGTCGACGACATCCATCGCCGCCGCGAAGCTGCACGCCGCCACATCGCGGATCGGCTCAACGACCGCTGGTGGAGCGTCTACCGCGAAAACGGCGCCAATCGCTACGAACTGACCCCCGAGGCCAAGGGCCGGCGGCGGCTCAAGAACGTCGCGCTGGGTTATCTGATGGCGGCGGAAGACGCCGAGACGGTCAGGACGACGTTCGCCCAGTTCAACGATGCCGACAACATGACCGACCGGATCGCGGCGTTGAACCTGCTCGTCAATTCGGCGGCACCCGAACGCGAGGAGGCACTGCAGGCGTTCTACGACCGTTACCGGCACGACGCCTCGGTGATCGACAAATGGTTCGGCGCGCAGGCGATGTCGACGCGTGCCGACACGCTCGAGCAGGTGCTCAAGCTCAAGACGCATCCCGACTTCAACCCCGGCAATCCCAACCGGCTGCGGTCGCTGATCGGCGCGTTCGGCGCGAACCAGGTCCGCTTCCACCGCGCCGACGGTGCCGGCTACCGCTTCCTCGCCGATGCGGTGCTCGACGTCGGCATGGCCAACCCGGGTGCCGCGGCGCGGCTGATCATCCCGCTCGGTCGCTGGCGCCGCTTCGACGACGGCCGCGCGGCGCTGATGCGCGCCGAACTCGAACGGATCTTGGGAGTCGCGGGCCTGTCGAAGGACGTGTTCGAGATGGCCAGCAAGAGCCTCGCCGGCTAACGCGCGATCCAGGCGGCGACGTCACCGGCGACACTGTTCGCCGCCTGGTTGAGCGCAACCGCGACGTCGCCGGGCAACTGGCTCGTGACCGCTACGCTGGTGTCGAAGCGGCGGACCGCGAGCGGCGCGTCGCGACCGATCCCGGCCAAGGTCGCGTCGTAGCGGACGCGAACGACGACCGCCGCCGGGTTGCGGACGTCGAGCCCGAACTCGACCAGTTCGCCCGACAACGTCCGCCCCTGCGCGAGCAGCGCCTGCTTGGGATCGAGCACGACGATGCCGCGCGCGGCGATCGTGTCGGCGAGCATCTGCTGGAACTGGCGGTTCGGCTGCTCGCCCCAGGTCGCGCCGGTCAGATAGGCAAGCTGGGTGTCGCCGGTCGTCACCGGCAGCCGCAGCGTCTGCAGCGGCCCCGGAACCGTCGGGACCAGCACCAGGACTGTCGCCGTCTTGTCGACCACCGCCGGAACCGGCATCGGCGCGGCGCTGGTCCGCAGCATCAGCAGCGCCGTCGGCGCCTTGTCGTTGCCACCGATCTGGACGAGCGGGCCGCACGCGCTAAGCGCGGCCGCCACGGCGAGCGCGACCGCAACGTGTCTGATCATCACTTCTTCCCTTTCGGCGCGACATAGCCGGGCGCGGCGTACTCGGGCAGCCGCCGGCCACCGAGCAACGCACCCGCCGGATCCTGATCGAGCTTCGCCGCCAAGGCGCCGAGCTGCGACGTCAACGCGCGCGCCTCGCGGACCAGCGCCGCCGTCTCGGGCAGGGTCTGCGTCGTCAGGCTGTCGATTCCCGGCTGGACGCTGCCGATCGTCGTGTCGAGCTTGGCCAAGGTCGCGTTGACCTGGCCGACCGTGCCGCGCAACTCCTTCACCAGCGGCCCGGCATTGTTCGCCACCAGCGCGTCGGTATGCGCGATCAGCTTGGTCGCCGCCTGCGCCGCGTCGCTTGCCGATTTGAGCGTCGCCCGGGTCTCGACCAGCGTCGCTGCGATCTCCGGTCCGCGATCGGCGAACGACCCGCTCACCCGGTCGAAGTTGCTGAGGATATGTGTCAGCGACTCGCGGTTGGTCGGGCTGAGCAGTTCGTTGAGCGAAGCGGTCAGCGCCGACACGTTGACCAGCAGTTCAGGCGCGCTGGCGAGCAGCTGGCCGAGGGCTCCGGCCCTTGGCGGGATCACCGGCCGACCAAACGGCCCGTTTTCCGTGATCGGTGGGGCGCCGGCCATCGCGCCGGTCAGCTGTATCTGGCTGACGCCGGTGAAGCCGACGCCCTCGATCGCCGCCGTCGTGCCCTGGAGGATCGGGACATCGCTTCCGACTTCGATGCGGACGCGCACCGCGTCGGGCGTCTTCGGCAGCAGCGCGATTTCCTTGATCTGGCCGACGGGGACGCCCTTGAACGCGACGGCGGTGCCGGTAGCGAGGCCGCTGATCGACTGCCGGAAGAAGATGTCGAACTCGCGCTTGTCGTCGCCCGAGAATTTGGCGAGCCACAGGACGAAGCCGAACAGCGCGATGGTCAGCGCGATGACGACGCCGCCGACGAGGACGTAGTTGCTGCGGGTCTCCACTTAGCCGTCATCCCCTGTAACCGGCTCGCCGGCCGCCCCGGTCATGCCGCCGAGCTCGGCCCCGGCTTCGATCTCGCGCGCCTTCTGGGTGGTTTCGTCGGCTCGGCCGCGCGAGCGGTCCTTGTCGTCGGTCACGGCGGCGGCGCGGCCGCGCGGACCGGAGAAATACTCGCGGACCCAGGGATGGTCAAATTCGAGCAGTTCCAGGATCGTTCCGACCTTGAGCAGGACGCCGTCGGCGAGCACGGCGACCCGGTCGCAGATCGCGTAGAGCGTGTCGAGATCGTGGGTGATCAGGAACACCGTCAGCCCGAGCGTGTCGCGCATGCCCTTGATCAGCTCGTCGAACGCCGCCGCGCCGATCGGATCGAGCCCGGCGGTCGGCTCGTCGAGGAACAGCAGCGGCGGATCGAGCGCCAGCGCGCGGGCGAGGCCGGCGCGCTTGCGCATCCCGCCCGACAGTTCCGACGGATATTTCGGCCCGGCCAGCGCCGGCAGCCCGACCATCGCGATCTTGTAGCTGGCGATCTCGTTCATCAGCTTCAGGTCGAGATCGAAGAACTCGCGCATCGGCGCCTCGATATTCTCGGCGACCGTCAGCGACGAGAACAGCGCGCCCTCCTGGAACAGCACGCCCCATTGCCGACGGAGGTCCTTGGCTGCGGCTGCGTCAAGGCCGGCAACATTCTCGCCGAGCACCTCGATCTCGCCGGCACCGGGTGTCTGCAGGCCGATGATCGACCGCATCAGGACCGACTTGCCGGTGCCCGAACCGCCGACCACACCGATGATCTCGCCGCGTCTGACCTCGAGGTTGACGTCTTTGTGGACGACCTGTCCGCCGAACGCGTTGGCGAGGTGCGCGACACGGATGACAATGTCGTCACCGGCGTCGACCACAGGGGCAGTGGCCATCAGACGAAGCCCAGCGCGGTGAAGAACACCGCGAAGAAGGCGTCGAGGACGATCACCAGGAAGATCGACTGGACGACCGACTGCGTCGTCCGCGTACCGACTGACTCGGCGTTGCCGGTGACCTGCATACCCTGAAAGCAACCGGTGACCGCGATGATCAGGCCGAACACCGGTGCCTTGAACAGGCCGATCCCGAGGTCGCTGAGTGGGGTCACCTCCTGCAGCCGCTGGACGAAGCTGACCGGCGGGATGCCGAGCGCCACCCAGCAGAACAGGCCACCGCCGATGATCGCCATGATGCCGCCGAAGAAGGCCAGCAGGATCATCATCAGCACCATGGCGATGACTCGCGGCAGCACCAGCACGTCGATCGGCGACATGCCGATCGACCGCATCGCATCGACTTCCTCGTTGAGCTTCATCGAGCCGATCTGCGCGGCGAACGCCGAGCCGGAGCGGCCGGCGACCATGATCGCGGTCAGCAATATGCCGAGCTCGCGGATCACCGAACGGCCGATCAGGTTGATGACGAACACCTCCGCGCCGAACTGCTGGAGCTGGATCGCGCCCTGCTGCGCCAGGACGACGCCGACGAGGAACGACAGCAGGCCGACGATGCCGAGCGCGTTCGCCCCGACCACCTCCATCTGGTGGATGACCGCATTCCACCGGAGGGGCCGGCGGCCGATCACCGTCTCCGCCAGCGCGACGAGCGTCTGACCGAGAAAGGCGAGGAACTCGCCGAGCGTCGTCACCGCGTCGACGACGGCATGGCCGATCAGCGCGAGGCGCTCGGCGATATGGTTGCCATGCGGCGGTCGGCGCGCGGCGGGCTTGTCGTTGGCCTTGACCTGATCGATCAGGCGGATGGCTTCGTCGGACGCGTGCTCCAGACTGGCGGTCTCGCCCGCAGCCTCCCAATCGCGCAGCAGCCGATGGACGAGCCAGGCACCGGTCGTGTCGATGCGCTCGATCGCGCCGAGATCGATCGTCAGCGCGCGTCCATCGGGTTTGAGACGGTCGAGCTCGGGCGCGACCGCACCGATATGCGCGACCGTCAGCTCGCCGCCGAAGCGGAGCTGACGTCGGCCTTCGGTGGCGTCGTCGAAAAGCAAGTTCGCGGTCGCCATAAGCTTCGAGTGTTGGGGCAACGGCTCGTTTCGGGCAAGGGGCAAACTGGATGACCGCGCACCGGTTGCGCGCGCGTGCGCGTCGGGCCATGGGCGGCGCATGTGGACTGCACTTCTCCTCGCCGGCCAGCGGCACGGCGTCGATCCGCTCGCCGCGGCGTTCGGCGAGACCGCCAAGGCGCTGGTCGCGATCGGCGGCGAGGCGATGGTCAGCCGCGTCGCGCGGACGCTTCTGGCGTGCGCGGAGATCGATCGGATCATCATCGTCGCCCAGGCGCCGACGGCGCTGACGGCACGTGAAGATACCGCCTGGCTCGCCGTCGAGCCGCGGATCGGGTTCGCCGCATCGGGCGACGGTATCGCCGCGTCGGTGGCGATGCTGGCGGGTGGTGTGCTGGCCCCATGGCCGGTGCTGGTGACCACGGCCGACCATGTCCTGCTGACTCCGGCGCTGGTAACGGCTTTCCTTGCCGGTGCAGGATCGGCCGATGTCGCCGTCGGCGTCGTCGACGCGCGGACGCTGCGCGGAGCCTATCCCGACAGTGCGCGCACGTGGCTGCATTTCCGTGGCGGCAGCTATTCCGGCGCGAACCTGTTCGCTCTTGGCAGTGCGCGCGCGTTACCGGCGCTTGCAGTCTGGAGCGAGGTCGAGCGGGACCGCAAGCGGGGCTGGCGGTTGATCCTCAAGCTCGGGCCGCTTTTGCTGCTCGGTGCCGTCACACGCACGCTGACGCTGGGCGGTGCGATGCGCCGGCTCGGACGCCGGCTGGGGCTGGAGGCGCGGGCGGTGGTGCTGGCCGACGCCGAAGCGGCGATCGATGTCGACAAACCGGCCGATCATGTCCTGGCGACGCGGATCCTGGCGGCCCGGACATGACCCTGATCGCGATCTACGACATGGACCGGACGATCACGCGCCGGGGCACCTATATCGCATGGCTGCTGTTCTGGGCGTGGCGGCGCGCTCCGTGGCGGCTGCTGCTGCTGCCCGCAACAGGCATGTTCGGCGCGGCGTACCTGCTCGGGCTCATCGACCGCGGTCGGCTGAAGGAGGCCAGCCAGGCGTTGCTGATGGGCGCGGGCGTCACCCGCGCCGATGTCGACGAGGTCGCCGCCGCCTTCGCAGACCGCGTCGCCGTGCTGCCGGGCGCGCTGGCACAGATCGCCCGAGACCGCGCCGAAGGGCGCCGGCTGGTTATGGCGACGGCGAGCTACGCCTTCTACGCCGAGGCGATCGGACGACGGGTCGACATCGCCGATATAATCGCGACGCGTTCGGTCTGGACCGGCGACCGACTGGTCGCTCGGATCGACGGCGAAAACTGCTACGGCGCGGCTAAGCGGTCGATGGTCGACGTGTGGCTGGCCCGGCTTTCGCGACCGCCGGTCCACGTCCGCGCCTATTCCGACCATGTCTCCGACGCGCCGCTGTTCGAGCGCGCCGACGAGGCGGTCGCAACGACCCCCTCGCCGAAGCTGCGTTCGCTGGCGAAGGTCCGCGGCTGGCGGATCGTCGACTGGCGCTGATCCTGCCTCAGGCGGTGGCGGCGACCCGGCGACGGCGCTGCGCGAAGCCGATCGAACCGAAGCCGGCGATGTACAGCGCCCAGGTCGATGGCTCGGGCACCGACGCGATATAGCCCTTGATGAATGGCAGATAGCCCGACACCTGGATGTCGCCGGCGATTTCGCCGATGCTCGAGTTGGTGCAGCGGCCATCCGCATTGAAGTAGGGATCGATGTCGCTCGGCAGGCCGCAGAAACCGTCGAACACCGCGCCGGTTACGCCGAACGACGTTATCGCCGCGATCTTGCCGTTGATGAACGACGGACCGCCCGAGTCCCCGGGCGACGAGTCTGTGTCGATGATGTTGCCGGCGGCGTCGGTCAGCCCGGTCTGCAGATTGCCACCGGCGCGGCCGAAGACGTCGTGGGTCGTCGATCCGTCGTCGAAGTCGGACAGCAGATATGCGTGCGATACGTCGGAAAATACTTCGTCGCCGTAATATTCGAAGAGGTTCTGACCCGACCGCTGGTTGAAGTCGTACGGTCCCGCCTGCGTGCCGGTTTCGTCGCCGATCGTGCCGGTGCCGACCCGCGTGAACGGGCCGTCGAACTCGCCGGCGTCCTGGCCCTCGTACAGGCTGTAGACATGGCCGTCGGCCTGACGATCAAGCGTGAACAAGGCGACATCGTTGGCCAGGATCGGCGCGGCGAAGCCGCGGTAGTCGGGATTGACCGTCCACGATGTGGCTTCGTACGTCAGCATCGGGCTGCGCTCGCCGCGCGACGGGAGATAGAAGGTGATCGCCGTCACCGGATCGTAGCTGCCCTCCTCGTAATCGTACAGGCAGTGCGCCGCCGTCAACACGGCCTTGCCGCCGACGAGCGAGCCGGTGCACAGCGAACCGAAGCCGGTAGTCTCGGTGCTCTTGTACGAGACGAACAGGCTGCCGACGCCGCTATACCGGCCGCCGGTCAGCGACGACTCGAGCTGGGCCTTGGTTATCGTCGTGATCATCGGCTGCAACTGAGCCCGCCATTCGCTGCCGGAGATCTTGTTGATCGCCGCGTCAGCGGGGCCGGCAATCAGTGCCGCGCAGAACAGCGCCGTCGAAATCCGCTTCATCGCCAAACCCCTTTTACTACGTCGACCGTGACGACAAACATGAACGGGGCATTTTCGCGATGCAACATGGTAAACGATAAACGACGCGGGCAACCGCAACTAGACTCGCGGTGTTGCCCCGCGGCCACTCAAGCCGCCAGCTTTCTGAGGACGTACGGCAAGATGCCGCCGGCATAGAAATAATCGAGCTCCTGTTCGGTATCGATCCGGCAGCGCGTCGCGAAGCTGCCGGCTGACCCGTCGGCACGCGTGAAGTTCACCGTAAGCGTCTGGCGCGGGCGCAGGCTCGCCATGCCGACGATCTCGTACAGCTCGTCGCCGGTCAGGCCGAGGCTCTTGCGGTCGGCGCCCTCCGCGAACTGGAGCGGGACCACACCCATGCCCACGAGATTCGAGCGGTGGATGCGCTCGAAGCTTTCGGCGATCACCGCCCGGACACCGAGCAGCGTCGTGCCCTTGGCCGCCCAGTCGCGCGACGAGCCGGTGCCGTACTCCTTGCCCGCGACGATCACCAGCGGCGTGCCGGCGGTGCGATACTTCTCGGCGGCGTCGAAGATCGCGAGTTGCTCACCGTCGGGCGTTCGGGTGATGCCGCCCTCGACGCCCGGGACCATCTCGTTCCGGATGCGGATGTTGGCGAAGGTGCCGCGCATCATCACTTCGTGGTTGC
Source organism: uncultured Sphingomonadaceae bacterium (assembly GCA_964250105.1). Classification (GTDB taxonomy): domain Bacteria; phylum Pseudomonadota; class Alphaproteobacteria; order Sphingomonadales; family Sphingomonadaceae; genus Polymorphobacter_B. Next base: position 2,959 of record CAXUEV010000019.1, on the reverse strand, counting down.
CGCGCCGCGCGCCATAGGAATTGAACTCCGCCCGGCTGACCTGGCGCTCGTTGAGGTAGCGTCCGGCGGGCGACGCCTCCTTGATCGAGCCGGCGGGCGAGATGTGGTCGGTCGTGATCGAGTCGCCGAAGATGGCCAGCGCCCGCGCGCCGACGATGTCGCCGACGGCCGACGGCGTCATCGTCATGTCCTCGAAATACGGCGGGTTGGCGACATAGGTCGAGGCCGGGTTCCACTTGTAGGTCGCCCCACCCTCGATCTTGATCCCCTGCCAGCGCTCGTCGCCGGCGAAGACGTCGGCGTAGCGACCGCGGAACATGTCGGCGGTGACGCTGGCGTTGACCATGTCGCTGACCTCCTGATTGGTCGGCCAAATGTCCTTGAGGAAGACATTCTTGCCCTCCGCCGTCACGCCGAGAGGATCGGTGACCATGTCGCCGCGCATCGTACCGGCAATGGCGTAGGCCACGACGAGCGGCGGCGAGGCCAGGTAATTGGCGCGGACGTCGGGTGACACCCGGCCCTCGAAGTTGCGGTTGCCCGACAAGACCGAGACGGCGACGAGATCGCCCTCCGTGATCGCTTCGGAAATCGGTTCCGGTAGCGGCCCCGAGTTGCCGATGCACGTCGTGCAACCATAGCCGACGAGATTGAAGCCGAGGTAGTCGAGATCGTCCTGAAGCTTCGACGCGGCGAAATAGTCGGTGACGACCTTCGACCCGGGCGCGAGGCTCGTCTTGACCCATGGCTTCGACGTCAGGCCCAGCGCCCGAGCTTTGCGCGCGACAAGGCCGGCAGCCACCAGTACGTTCGGGTTCGAGGTGTTGGTGCAGCTGGTGATGGCGGCGATGACGACATCGCCGTGACCTAGCTGGTAGTTGGCACCGGCGACGTCGATCCGCTTCTGGCCCTCGCCGCCGGGCTTCTTGTAGCCGCTGGCGAGTTCGGTTTCGAACGCCTCGTCGGCCTGACCGAGCAGCACCCGGTCCTGCGGCCGGCGCGGACCGGCGAGCGACGGCTGGACGCTCGAAAGGTCGAGATGGAGCGTGTCGGTGAACACCGGATCCGCCGACGTGCCGTCGCGCCACATGCCCTGGGCCCGGGCATAGGCCTCGACCAACTCGATCTGGTGGGGCTCGCGGCCCGACAGCTTGAGATAGTTGAGCGTCGCCTGATCGACGGGGAAGAAGCCGCAGGTCGCGCCGTATTCGGGCGCCATGTTGGCGATCGTCGCCCGGTCGGCCAAGGTCAGCGCGTCGAGGCCGGGGCCGTAGAACTCGACGAAGCGGCCAACGACGCCCTTGGCGCGCAGCATCTGGGTGACCGTCAGGACGAGGTCGGTGGCGGTGATGCCCTCCGGCAGCGTGCCTTCGAGCTTGAAGCCGACGACCTCGGGAATCAGCATGCTGACCGGCTGGCCGAGCATCGCCGCTTCGGCTTCGATGCCGCCGACGCCCCAGCCGAGGACGCCGAGGCCGTTGACCATCGTCGTGTGGCTGTCGGTGCCGACGAGCGTGTCGGGATAGGCGATCGTCGTGCCGTCGGCGGCGTCGCTGGTCCAGACAGTCCTCGCCAGATACTCGAGGTTGACCTGGTGGCAGATGCCAGTGCCTGGTGGCACGACCCGGAAGCCCTTGAGCGCGGACGATCCCCAGCGAAGGAATTCGTAACGCTCGATGTTACGCTTGTACTCGAGGTCCATATTATCCTCGAACGCGTGCGGGTTGCCGAACTCGTCGACCATCACCGAGTGGTCGATGACGAGATCGACCGGGACCTGCGGGTTGATCTTCGCCGGATCGCCGCCGAGCCTGGTCATCGCGTCGCGCATGGCGGCCAGATCGACGACGCACGGCACGCCGGTGAAATCCTGCATCAGCACGCGCGCCGGGCGATAGGCGATCTCGCGGTCGGAGCGACGGTCGGACGCCCACAGCACCATTGCCTTGAGGTCGTCGAGGGTGACGGTAGCCCCGTCCTCGAAGCGCAGGAGATTCTCGAACAATACCTTCATCGAATAGGGCAGGCGGGTGATGTCGCCGAGCGCCTCGGCGGCGGCCGGCAGGCTGTAATAGCTATAGTCCTTGCCCTCGACGGTCAGGATGCGACGGGTGTTCAGGCTGTCCTGGCCGACTGCGGTCACGACGTTCTCTCCTTTGAAAGCGATGGCGCGAGCCTCGTAGCGCATGTGCCGCCCTCGGGAAACCGGCGATGCTGCACCTGCTTCCATTGCCCCATCGCGGGGTGTATGGCGGCACGTGCCTGGGGAGTCACAGCCGATGTTGCCCGAAGTCGCCGATCGCCGGACGCGTGTCGGCGCGGGTCGCAAGTCGCACGATGACCTGCTTCCCTTCTTCCGCTCGTGGCTGGCAAATCCGCTGAAAGTGTCCGCAATCGCGCCGTCCGGACCTGCACTCGCGCGTGCCATCACCGCCGAGATCGGGCCGGCGTCGATGCCGGTGATCGAGCTCGGCCCCGGCACCGGCGTCTTCACCCGGGCGCTCCTCGACGCCGGCGTGGCGCGCGACCGACTGGTCCTGGTCGAGGCGGGGCCGCGGTTCGCCAGTCTGCTCCGCGACCGCTTTCCCGACGTGCGTATCGTCGAAGGAAGTGCGGCGGCGCTGCGCACGGTCGAATTGTTCGGACGCGCACAGGTGGGCGCCGTCGTCAGCGGCCTGCCGATCCTGTCGATGTCGCCGCGCGAGACGCTCGCCATCCTTAAGAAGATGTTCAGCGAGCTCCGCCCCGGAGGCGCGATGTATCAGTTCACTTATGGCTACCGCTGTCCCGTCGCCGACGCGATCCTCGATCGTCTCGACCTCGTGGCGACGCGCACGGCGACGATCCTGATCAATGCTCCACCGGCCAGCGTCTATCGCATCGAACGCCGCTGATCGCGACGAATTAGGGTGTGGGCTCATTTGAGCCAGAAGCTGAGTGCAGCGGCGATGCAGAGTCC
>CAXUEV010000018.1:0-14607 GCA_964250105.1 uncultured Sphingomonadaceae bacterium | reverse complement strand
GGCGACGCCGCCCGCCGCTACGTCGCCGCGCTCGCATGACGGCGACCACCGCCGCCGCCGCGACGCCGCTGCGCGAGCGCGTCTCGCTCGACGGCGTCTGGGATTTCCGCCTCGACCGCGAGGAGAGCTGGCGCGCGATCCAGGTCCCCGGCGTCTGGCAGGCGCAGTTCGAGGATCTGCGCGAGACGCAGGGCGTGACCTGGTACCGGCGCAACTTCGCCGTGCCGCTGTGGTGGAAGGCGCAGGACAGCGCGACCCAGGTCGTGCTCGGCTTCGGCGCGGTCAACTATCTCGCCGAGGTCTATGTCAACGGGCGGCTGATCGCCCGCCACGAGGGCGGCTATCTCGCCTTCGAGGTCGCGCTCGACCGCGACCGGCTGTGGGCGGACAACAGCCTCGAGGTCAAGGTGACGCTGCCGTCGAACGACCGCGCCGAGTTCCCCGACCATCCGTTCCAGGAAATCCCTCACGGCAAGCAGAGCTGGTACGGGCCGATGGGCGGCATCTGGCAGCCGGTCTGGCTCGAACGCCGCGCGGTCGAACATTTCGGCGACATCATCCTCGGCGCCGATCTCGGCAGCGGCGCGGTCGGCGTCTCGGTCGCGGTGTCGGGTGCCGCCACCGGCGCGACGTTGGTCTGCCACGTCACCGGTCCCGGGGGCCAGGTCGTCGCCGCCGCGCGGGTCGCCTGCGACGGCCGGCTGCTCGTTCCGGTCGGGCTGACGGTGCCCGAACCGGCGGCATGGTCGCCCGACCGGCCGCTGCTCTACCGGCTGACGGTCGAGCTCGTCGTCGGCACCACGGTCCGCGACACCGCGCACCGCAGCTTCGGCTTCCGCACCATCGCCACCGCCGACGGCCAGTTCCTGCTCAACGGCGAGCCGTTCTACATGCGCTGCGCGCTCGACCAGGACTATTACCCCGAGGGTCTCTACACCGTGCCGACGCTGGCCTATCTCGAGGACCAGATGAAGAAGGCGAAGGCGCTCGGGCTCAATACCGTGCGCTGCCACATCAAGGTGCCCGACCCGATCTACTACGACGTCTGCGACCGGCTCGGCCTGCTGGTGTGGACCGAGTTCCCGAACTTCGAGCGCTTCAGCGAACGCGCCGCCGAACGTGCGCGGGTGACGGCGGAGGGGATCATCGCCCGCGACGGCCACCACCCGTCGATCATCGCCTGGACGATCATCAACGAGGACTGGGGCACGCGGCTGACCGAGGACCCCGACCACCGCCGCTGGCTGATCGACGAGTACGACTGGCTCAAGGTCCACGACCCGAGCCGGCTCGCGGTCGACAATTCGGCGTGCTTCCCCAACTTCCACGTCAAGACCGACATCGAGGACTATCATTACTACCGCGGCGTCCCCGACCGCCGCGGCGAGTGGGACCATCTGACCGACCGCTTCGCCGCGCGCGAGGACTGGACCTTCTCGCCGCACGGCGACGCCGAACGCAGCGGCGACGAACCGCTGGTCTGCTCCGAGTTCGGCGTCTGGGGCCTGCCCCATCCGCGCGACCTGCGGCGGGGCGGCACCGCCGATCCGTGGTGGTTCGAGACCGGCGCGCAATGGGGCGAGGGCGTCGCCTATCCGAAGGGTATCGAACAGCGTTACCGCAGCTTTTTCCTCGACCGCGCCTTCGGCAGCTTCGACGCTTTCATCACCGCGACGCAATGGTATCAGTTCATCGGGCTCAAGTACCAGATCGAGAAGCTGCGCTCGGCGGCATCGATCCAGGGCTATGTCATCACCGAGCTGACCGACATTTACTGGGAAGCCAACGGCCTGATGGACATGGAGCGCAATCTCCGCGCCTTCCATGCGCCGTTCGCCGACATCAACACCGACATCGTGCTGGTGCCGGGCTTCCGTCGCTGGGGTTATTGGGCGGGCGAGACGCTTGATTTGGCGCCGGCGCTGGCGACCGGCGGCCGCGGCGACGTCGGTCCCGACACGGTGCTCGAATGGACGCTCGAGCCGCTCGGCCTGTCGGGCGCGGTCGCGCTTCCCGCCGCCGCCGGCCGCGTCGTGCCGATCGCCGGGCTTACGGTTGTCGTTCCCGACATCGCCGTGGCGGTCGCGGCGACCCTGCGGCTGACGCTGCGCGCCGCCGACGGCACGACGATCGCGCGCAATTACGAGGCGCTGAGCCTCTACCCGGCGTCGCCGCCGGCGGCGACGGCGGCGCTGCTGTGGACGGCCGACGCCGATCTGCGCGAACGGCTGACGGCGCTGGGCTACGCCTTCGCCGAGACCGCGGCGGCGGCGGCGCTGACCGTCGCGCGCGACCTCGACACCGAGCAGGTCGAGGCGATCCGGCGCGGCCATCGCGTGCTGGTGATCGTCGAGAACGGGGCAAGCCGCTGGCTGCGGTCCGACGAGCCGATCTCGCTCATGCCGGTGCCGTATCACATGGACCAGGCCTTCCCCGGCCTGTTCGCGCAGGTGCGCGACAACACCATGTACCGCGGCGATTGGATCACCGCCTTCACCTGGCTCCAGCGAACCGGGGCGTTCGCCGACATTCCGGCGCACGCGGTCAATGGCCCGATGATCGACCTGTCGTTCGACCGTGTCGTGCCGCACCACGTGCTCGTCGGCATGAAGCCATGGGAGCACGAGGCGCATGTCGCCGCGGGTCTCGTCGTCGGCTGGGGCCATCGCACCAGCGCTGTCGTCGCCGAGCGCTGGTTCGGCCGCGGCAAAGCGGTCCTGACGACGTTCCGGATATCGTCGGACCCGCCGGGGGCGGATCCGGTGGCGACGATGCTGCTCCACGCCCTCGTCGCGCAGGCGATTGGCTGACGCTACTTTGTGTCGTCGGCCTTCTTTTCGGTCGAGATGCCCGGCGCGGTCCGCTCGGTCTCGGTGCCCGCACTGCGTCCGGTCTGGACGTTGGTCCCGGCGGCGTCGTGCCCGCGGAAATTACCCGGGCCCCGCTCGCCGCCCTGATGTCCGCCCGACTTGCCGTCGTCCATGCCACCCGGCGGCTTGGCTTTGCTCGCGGCGTCGTCCGCCATCAGTCCTTGTCCCGCCGCGGCGCATTGGGATTATCGCCGCCGCGGTATGCCGGATCGGTCTGACCGCCCGGCGAACCCTTGCCGTCGGTCGTTTCGACCGGCTCTGGCCGAGCGCCGCCGCCCGATTCGCCCCCGCCGCCATCGGGCCGCGCCTCGGCATTGCCATAGCCGAGTTCGCGGTGGTCGGCATGCATCGAATTGGTCACGGCGATACTCCTCGTGATTGCTGGCCGACCAACGCTCCGCTCGCCCGCGCCGTTCCCGGCTGCTAAAGCCTGGCCGACGTGGCGGGGAGACGATGCGTGGCCGACGACGAACTCTATCCGGTGACCGCTGCCGCCAGGGCGAACACATCGTGCGACGCCGCGGTCTATGCGGCGAGGACCGCGCAGGCGCACGACAATCCCGACGCTTTCTGGCGCGGCGAGATCGGCCGGCTCGACTGGATCACGCCGCCGACGGTGATGGGCAACTGGTCGTTCGACCCGGTCGACATCAAATGGTTCGAGGACGGCGTGCTCAACGCCAGCGCCAATTGCCTCGACCGCCACCTCGCCGAGCGCGGCGACACCGTCGCCATCGTCTGGGAGGCTGATTCGCCCGACGTCCCCGCGCGCCGGCTGACCTACCGCGACCTCCACGCCGAGACCTGCCGCATGGCGAACGCGCTCGAGGCGCTCGGCGTCGCGCGCGGCGACCGGGTGACGATCTATTTGCCGATGATCCCCGAGGCGGTGATGGCGATGCTCGCCTGCGCCCGCATCGGCGCGGTCCATTCGGTCGTCTTCGCCGGCTTCTCGCCCGAGGCGATCGCCGGACGCATCACCGACGCCGGCAGCCGCTTCATCATCACCGCCGATGCCGGTCAGCGCGGCGGCAAGCCGCTGCAGCTCAAGAGCGCGGTCGACAAGGCGGTCGCGCTCGCCGGGGGCGTCGATGCCGTGCTCGTGGTCCGCCACGGCGACGGCCAAGTCGCGATGACGCCCGGCCGCGACCATTGGTGGCACGACCTGCGCGACACCGTCGCTGCCGACTGCCCGGCGGCGGCGATGGGCGCCGAGGACCCGCTGTTCCTGCTTTACACCTCGGGCAGCACGGGCAAGCCCAAGGGCGTGCTCCACACCACCGGCGGCTATCTGCTCTGGGCCAATCTGACGTTCGCGACGGTGTTCGACTATCGGCCGGGCGAGCTGTTCTGGTGCACCGCCGACGTCGGCTGGGTCACCGGCCACAGCTATATCGTCTACGGCCCGCTGTCGGCGGGGGCGACGGTGCTGATGTTCGAAGGCGTGCCGAACCATCCCGATACCGAGCGGTTCTGGGCGACGATCGCCAGGCACGGCGTCAACATCTTCTACACCGCGCCGACCGCACTGCGGGCGCTGATGCGCGACGGCGACGCGCCGGTCGAACGCCACGACCTGTCGTCGCTGCGGCTGCTCGGCTCGGTCGGCGAGCCGATCAACCCCGAGGCGTGGCGCTGGTATCACCGCGTCGTCGGCAAGGACGTGCTGCCGATCGTCGACACGTGGTGGCAGACCGAGACCGGCGGCATCATGATCTCGCCGCTGCCCGGCGCGACCGCGCTCAAGCCGGGGTCGGCGGCTTGGCCGTTCTTCGGCATCGAGCCGGCATTGGTCGACGCCGACGGCGGGTTCGTCGAGGGCGCGGGCAGCGGCAATCTCGTCCTGACGCGGAGCTGGCCCGGGCAGGCGCGGACGCTGTACGGCGACCACCAGCGCTTCGCCGAGGCGTATTTCAGCGCCTACAAGGGGCTGTACTTCACCGGCGACGGCGCCCGGCGCGACGCCGACGGCTATTGGTGGATCACCGGCCGGGTCGACGACGTGATCAACGTGAGCGGCCATCGCATGGGCACCGCCGAGGTCGAGAGCGCGCTCGTCGCCCACCGCGACGTCGCCGAGGCTGCGGTCGTCGGCTTCCCGCACGACGTTAAGGGACAGGGTATCTATGCCTATGTCACGTTGAACGCCGCAGCCGAAAGCTCCGATGCGCTGCTGGCCGAGCTGCGCCTGAGCGTCCGCGAGCAGATCGGCGCGATCGCCACGCCCGACCATATCCACATCACGCCGGGCCTGCCGAAGACACGTTCGGGCAAGATCATGCGCCGCATCCTCAGGAAGATCGCCGAGAACGATTTCGCCACCCTCGGCGACACCTCGACGCTCGCCGATCCGAGCGTCGTCGAGAAGCTGATCGCCGGACGAACGAACGTCTGACTAGCCGCCGCTCGCGACGTCGAGCCGCGCGATCAGGGTCTCGGTCGGCGTTCGCGCGGGGACGATTACGACCTCGCCCGGGCGGCTGCTGTCGATCAGTGCGGCGGCGCGCTTGGGGCAGATGTCGAGGCACTTGGTCTCGACGATCCTGACGACGGCCTTCTTGCCGCCGCCGCCCGCCATCGCCCGGCGCAGGACCTTGGCGAGCGGCCGGTCGCCGTCGTCGCCGAAGCCGCCGTCGAGCTTGCGGCTGCACTTGCCGCATACTGCGATCAGGCGCCGCGCCTTGACCGGCAATATCCGCACCGCATCGCCCGCCCGCAGCGGCGTTTCGCGTCCGGGCAGCTCGGTCACGACGTTCGACAGCTTGAGGCTCATGATGGCGATTCCTGAGAACGGGTCAATTCGGCAACGCCGACCGGTGACCGCTTGTTCCGGGAGCGCCTCATCGGATCGACGACGGTGGACATTACGTACGTAGAGACCGTCGGGTCGCGCCGATCAGCTCGGCGAATGAGGAATACGCCGCAAACACAATGGTTTGCCGACTACGGCTGACAAACGACCGCCGGAATGTCGGTAATTACGATATATGCGGCCGACCGGCGGTACAGCATTTGAGCCTCTCTGCAACACCAACAGGGAGTTCCTCCATGAAGCTTCTCTCGATCGCCGTAGTTACCATCGCGGCCGCAAGCAGCGTCGTTGGTAATGCGAAAACAATCCAGGCAACTTCGGCCACCCTCTCCAAGGCATTCGCATCGGCGGTTGGTGGCGATACCATCGTCCTTAGCGGGACCTTCGGGTGGACCAAGACCAAGAACTACTCCTATTCCTCGAAAGTCACCGTCAACGCTTCCGCCGCGACGTTCACCAATTCGTGGTCGATCGAGAACGTCTCGAACGTCAGCGTCGTCGGCGGGACGTTCGGTTCGGCGACCGCGCCGACCCGCCTGGGCAAGGCGATCTCGGTCTACGGCGGTTCGAACCTCAGCTTCACCAACGGCACCTATCTCGGCGCTCCAGGCGGTGGCGGCGTCAGCGCGGTGAACACCACCGGCCTGACGGTCTCGAACAACAGCTTCAAGAACCTGACGGTCGGCGGCGGTTTCGAGAACGTGACCGGACTGACGCTGTCGAACAACGCCGTCACCGGCGCCAAGAAGGACGGGTTCAACATCGTCGGCAGCCACAATGTCGTCGCCAGCCACAACAGCTGCACCGCCAACAGCCCCAGCCCCGGCGCGCATCCCGACTGCATCCAGCTGTGGAGCATCGCCGGCAAGAAGCCGATGTCGGACATCAAGATCCTCGACAACTATGCGTCGGGGGCGACCCAGGGCTTCACGCTCTTCACCGGCCAGCTCGGCGGCGCCGACCGCGTGACGATCTCGGGCAACGTCGTGATGTCGACGATGTCCCAGGGCGTCGCCTGCTATAACTGCCGCAACAGCAGCATCACGAACAATCTTCTCGTCACCCTCAAGGCTGCCCCGCACTGGACCAACCTCAATATCGTCGGGGGTTCGAACAACATCAAGTCGGGCAACATCCTGACCCGCACCGGCGTCGTCAGCCCCTATCATCCCGCCCTCGGGCAGCTCGGCTATGGTGCCGGCGTCCTGCCGGTCAACCAGAATGCGTCGAAGTCCTTTAATGCGAACACGGTCCGTTCGGGGACCTTCGCCGCGACCGGGCTCAGCACGAACGCGCTCGATACGCGCGCGTTCAACGCCGACGGCACGGTCTCGGCGGTGCCCGACGCGCCGGTGTGGATCACGATGATCAGCGGCTTCGGGCTTCTCGGCAGCGCGATGCGCCTTCGTCGCCGCGCTTCCCAGATCGGCACGCTCTGCTGAGCCACACGGCGCAATCGACGGGACGGGCGGCGCACCGACAGGTGCGCCGCCCTATGCTTCGACTACCGCCGCAAGCTTTCCGTTACCCGCAGGGAACGGTGAAGCCGAAGACGGTGCCCGATTTACGGGCCGGGCGCGACCAGATCTCGCCGCCATGGGCTTCGACGATCGTTCGGCAGATCGACAGCCCCATGCCCATGCCGCCCGATTTGGTCGAATTGAACGGGTCGAACAGGCGAGCGGCGACGTCGGCGGCGATGCCCGTGCCCGTGTCGCGAACCGTTATCTCGCACATGTCGTTCGGTCGTGGCCGCGTCGACACGACAAGTTCGCGGACGCCGACGTCGGCCATTGCCTCGGCGGCGTTGCGGATCAGGTTGACCAGCACTTGCTGGATTTGGACGCGGTCGACGCTGACGACCGTCACCGACGGATCGAAGTGCAGCCGCAGATCGATGTCGGCCCATCGGCTCATCTCCAGCGCCAGGCTCTGCGATTCGGCGATCAGCGACTTGACCGGCTCGGACCGGCGGTTGACGCTGCCGCTTGTCACGAGCTCGCGCGCGCGCCGCACGATTTCGCCCGCGCGGATCGCCGACTTATCGGCTTCGTCGAGCGCCTCGACCACCGCCTCCAGCGGATGTTTGTTCTCGAGCATGCGGCGGCTGCCCCGCAGGAAATTGGTCATCGCCGTCAGAGGTTGGTTGAGCTCGTGGGCAAGCGTCGAGGCCATGGCGCCCATCGCGCTCGTCCGCGAGATTTCGACCAGCTCCGCCTGCATTGTGATGAGACGGTCGGCGGCGGTGCGCCGCTCGTGGATATCCTCCAACGTCCCATACCAGCGAAGAACATGCCCATCGCCGTCGAGGCGCGGCGCGGCGCGGGCGCAATACCAGTTGTACGTCCCGTCATCGACCAGAAGACGGCATTCCTGCTGATACAGGCTCGTACTGGAGACGGCGTGCTCCCACGCCGCCGCGACGGCACCGGCGTCGTCCGGATGTACCTGCGACAGCCATCCGGTCATTAGCCGGACGACACGCGGCCGGTCGCTATGTTCGACCGCCTTTGCACCGAAGGCGATCACCGCACCGCTGTCGTCGGCCGACCAGGGGATTTGCGCGCTCAGTTCCACGGTGAGCCGGTATAATTCCTCGCTGTCCGCCTGCTCGGCCAGCGCCCGTGTGAGTTCGTCGGTACGGGCCAGCACACGTGCCTCGAGCGAGGTGGCGAGCTCGCGCACCTGCGCTTCTGCTTCGGCATGCGCCAACAGATGCGCTTCGGTCCGGCGTTGGCGCACGCGCGAGCGAAGCGCCGATCGCACGGCGCTGACGAGCATGTCGGTGCTGAGCGGCCGCTCGAGGATCGTCACGTTGCCGACGAGCTTGGTTATGCGCGCGCGCGTCCACTCGCCAAAATCGTGACGGGTCAGGAGCAAGAATTGGCAGTCGGACCACAGCGGCTGATCGGCCAGGGCTTGGGCGAGCGCAGGCAGGTTGAAACTGTCCATCGCCTCGTCCGCCACGATCGCGGCGCCGAGGCTTCCGGTGGCGATCGCCTCCACGATCTCGTCGGGGCCGACGATCGACGACTCGATACCGCTAAGCGCGACTTGCTCGCTGATGACCTGCGCGTCGCGGCCGCGCGGAGCCAGTATCAGCAGTCGCTCGGGCTGACTCAACCGACACGTTCGCTGAGCAGCGGTTCCGAGCCCGCATATACTGGACGACCCGAAACGATATTCTTCCATCCCGCCAGCGGCGGCCCGATCTGGACACCGGATTTGTCGAAGAAAATCTCCCGGAGGGTACGTTCGTGGCTGCCGGTGCGTTTCTTGACGACCGAAAGCACGCGGCGCATCTCGCCCGCCACCTCGAAATATCTGAGCAGGAGAACGGTGTCGGCGAGATAGGTCATGTCGAGTGGCGGCTCCAACGCTCCGACCGCGCCTGCCTGGCACAGCACGACGGTTGTGGTTACTCCCTGTAAGTTCAAGTACGTCAGCAGTTCGTGCATGTGCAACAACAGGCAGTTTTCATCGCGAAGCGCGTGCTGGTACCCAGTGAGCGAGTCGAGAATCACCGACCGACAGCCCTTCGCGACGTGTCGCCGAACCATGTCCGAAATTTCGCCGGCCGAGGTTTCGGCCGGATCGACATGAACGAACGACAGCACGCCGGACTCGATATTGGCGCGTTCGTCGAGATTGATGCCGGCGGCGCGTCGCTCGAAATTGCGCTGCGTTTCCTCGAAGCTGACGACCAGTGCCGGCTCGCCGCGATCGAGAGCCGCCGAGATGAACTGTAAGGCCAGCGTCGACTTGCCTGTGCCCGATGCACCCATGATCAACGTCGTCGTGCCGGCGTCGAGCCCGCCACCCACAAGCGAGTCGAGCTCGGCTATGCCGCTGCTGACGGGCAAGGAGAACGTCGGATTGGTATCTTCCAGCGCGATCAGACGCGGAAATATCCTCAGGCCGCCGGTGCGGATTACGAAATCGTGGTAACCACCCTGAAATGCGCGTCCGCGCATTTTGAAGACGCGCACGCGGCGTCGTTCCCCGCCATAATCCATGGCCACTTGTTCGAGACGCAAGACGCCGTGGGCGATGCTATGCAGGGTAAGTCGAGTGTCAACATCCGTCAGGTCATCAAGCAATAAAACGGTACAGTTCAACTTCTGAAAGAAGTGTTTTAAAGTCAGGACTTGTCGCCGATAGCGCATGGCGCTTTGTGCCAACAGTGCAACTTCCGACAGACTGTCTAAAACTACAAGCGTCGGCTCTACCTTGTAAACGGCTGACATGATCAGATGTACCGTCTCGCCAAGCTCGATGTCGGAAGTATGGACGACCGATTGTTGCTCGTCCGGATTGAGGAGTAGTTCTGGCGTAATGCACTCGAACAACTCGATGCCGTCGAGATTGAGACCGTGACTGGCAGCTCCTCCCACAATATCGACAGGACTCTCGGAAATTGTTATGAACAAGCACTTTTCGCCGCGATCACGTCCGGCGATCAGGAATTGCAACGCCAGTGTCGTCTTGCCCGACCCCGGCTCTCCCTCGAGAAGATGGCATCGATTGGCCGCGTATCCACCGGCAAGGATATAATCGAGGCTCGCGAGGCCCGTCGAAACGACGTCGCCATCAATCATTTACGACTGCCGGCACATCAACTCGGCCGGTGCGTTCGCGAACCAGCGGTCCGGCGTCGAATGCCAGTCGCAACGCCTCCGCCAGCGTCCGGACGCCGAGCCGGCCCATCATCGCCGCGCGATGCGCCTCCACGGTCCGGATGCTGATGCCGAGACGATAGGCCAGCACCTTGTTCGAATGTCCGCCGATCAGGCCGCGCAGGACGTCGTCCTCGCGGTCGGACAGCGACATCATCTTCGCGCGGGCCGCCGCCCGACGCTCGGTCGCGACGCGGTCGCCGTCGAGCGTAGAAAATGCCGTGGCGAGGATATCGAGCAGGACATCTTCCTCATAGGGTTTCTCGATGAAATCGGCGGCGCCCGCCTTCATCGCGCGAACTGCGGTCGCGACGTCGCCGTGTCCGGTCATGATGATGATCGGCAGCCGCGTGCGGTACTCCTCCAGCGCCGCGATGACCTGGAAACCGTCCATGCCCGGCATGCGGATATCGAGCAGTACACAGCCCGGGTGAAGCTTCGCGACGTCCGCCACGAAGCTCCGTCCATCGTGATACGATCGGGTCTGGAAGCCGGCAGATCCCAAAAAAAACGAAGTAGATTTGCCGACGGCGGCATCATCGTCGACGACGTAAACTGTCTTTTCCACTGAAGTCATCCTCGGACCCGATGTCCTACCTTAACATCATTTAGAGACCGTGTCGAAGACGACTGAACAGGCGGATCTTGGCTACTTTGCGACGACTGCCGCGATGTGGCTGGAGTCGGCATGTGCATCGCGGCGGTCCTTCAACCTTTCGCCGACAAGCGTGCGTCATGTCGGCGCGCGAACGACGCATCGTCACACCTTGTCATCAGCTTCTAATCACTCGTAAATTCGGTCATTAAATCTAAAAGCTTTTCCAGTGCGAGCAACGGTTCGGTCGACGCCTTTGCCAAGACCTGGGTGACTATGCGTGAGATGTAAACGGACGGCCCAGTATAGGCAAGCACCCAGTTTCTGAATAGACGCACATCGATAAATTTGTTGCCGAAATGCACCAGTAAGCTATGACGCGGGTCTCGCATGATCCGGATTAGAAGATCGTTAACCACGTCATGAGATCCCTCTAGCGCATGTGCGAAATGAGAACCCGTAAATATCAGAGCACCAGTAACTCCAAGAATCTTGTTACGGCGGTGGGCATATTGAACGAGCGCATTCATACCGCCCAAGCTGTCCAATTGTTCTTGCATGACGGCACTTATGTAACATACCCTCACCAAGCTCATAAAAGCCTCTAAGCCCAATTGTGCCGATGTTCGAATGAACTGATCATGTTATGACAGTGGTCGGCTCTTACAAATACGTCTGCAGGTTACGCAATTTGGTAATAGCCGTGATGAGTCCGTGACTGTCTCACCGGCCGTCAGGCTGCTGCCTGAACAGCTGCGCCGCTCGGGTTCGGTGGAAGCCGGCGGCTGTATCATCCGGCAGGGTGCGCTCGATCGTAGTAGAACTACTGTATTGAGAGCAGCGCGCCGTTCGCCGATTAAACAAGGCGGTCATGAGCCGTTGCGCGGGGGGGTCCGCGACAGGTAGCGGGAGCAGTAGGTGCAAGACTTTTCCGGCTGCGACCCGACTGCGGACGCGAACGAGGCGGCGCGTCTTGCGGCACTCCACGCCTATTGCATCCTAGATACGGACGCCGAGCATTCTTTCGACCGGATCAGTCGAGCGGCGGCCGATATCTGTCGCACCCCCATGGCCGTGATCAGCCTGGTCGACGAGCAGCGCCAGTGGTTCAAGTCGACCGTCGGAATCGAAATACGGGAAACGCCGCGCGACGTTTCCTTTTGTACGCACGCGATCAAGCAGGACGGATTGCTGATCGTCCGCGACGCGACGATCGACCCTCGCTTCTCCGAAAACCCGTTCGTCGCCGATGTTGCCGGCGTACGCTTCTATGCGGGGGCGCCGCTGTGCACCCCGGACGGCCATCGTCTCGGCACGCTGTGCGTGTTCGACCGCGCGGTCAGACCCAAGGGACTCACCGGCCTGCAGTCGCGGATGCTGGCGACCCTTGCCGCGCAGGTCGTCGCCGAACTCGAGCTGCGGCGCGCGATGGCCAAGCTCGAATGGTCGGCGCACCACGACACGCTGACCGGGCTGCCCAACCGCCGGCTCTTCCAGCAGCGCCTCGACGCGGCGCTGACGGCGGCGAACCCCCGCCCCTACCGCGTCGGCGTCGCCCTGCTCGACCTCGACAATTTCAAGCAGGTTAACGACGTCTACGGCCATGACGCCGGCGACGCGCTGCTGCGACGCGTGGCGACGATCCTCGGCGAATTCGCCCGGCCGGGAGATACCGCCGCGCGGCTGGGCGGCGACGAGTTCATCCTGGTCCTGCCCGACTGCGGGTCGGACGCGGCGTTCATGCGACGCATGGAGGACCTGATGGAGCGGCTGCGGCAGCCGTATCTGTTCGACGGCTACCGGCTCGACGGGCGTGCGAGCATCGGCATGGCCTGCTCGCCGGGACAGGGCCGCGACGCCGGGACGCTGCTCAAGCACGCCGACATCGCCATGTACCGCGCGAAGGCGGCGGGGCGCGGGCTGGCGTGGATGTACCGCCACGATCTGGGTGCCGACGTCGCGCGGCGCGTCGACACCGGCAATGCCATCCGCACCGCCATCCACAGCGGCGAGGTGTTCGCCGTCTACCAGCCGCAATTCAGTCTCGAGACCGGGCTGATCGTCGGGTGCGAGGCGCTCGTCCGCTATCGTGACCACATGGGCAAGATCCACTTGCCCAAGGAGATCGACGAGGTCTTCGAGGATTCGGAAATCGGCGTCGGCATCGGCGCCTGCATGCTCAAGCATGTCGTCGGCGACATGTGCCGGTGGCTGGCCGCTGGGATCGATTTCGGCAATGTCGCGATCAACGCCTCGGCGGTCGAGCTTCGCCGCGTCGACTATGCCCACAAGCTGTTGAAGACGCTGGCCGACGCCGGCCTCGCCGCGTCGCGCCTGCATGTCGAAGTGACCGAGAGCGTCTTCGTCGGGCGCGGATCGGAGCGCATCGAGAAGACGCTGCGGGCGCTCAGCGCCGGCGGCATCTCGGTCGCGCTCGACGATTTCGGCACCGGTTTCGCCTCGCTGTCGCATCTCAAGAATTTCCCGGTCGACATCATCAAGATCGACCGCGGCTTCATCGCCAGCATGGAGGAGAACACGATCGACGCCACGATCGTCAACGCGGTCATCAAGCTGGCGGGAAAGCTCGGCATGGACATCATCGCCGAGGGCGTCGAGACCCCGCGCCAGGCCAGCATCCTGCGCTCGATCGGCTGCAAGGTCGTCCAGGGATATTATTTCGCCCGCCCGATGACGGCCGACAAGTTCGCGGTCACGTGGCAGACCCTCGAGGCCGCGCGCCTCAGGTCGTCCGACCGCACCGCGAACGAGCGACGCCTGCTGTCGCCCGCCGGCGACAGCCCGCCCCGGCTCCTAGACGTCAGCTGATCACGACGCAAAGTCGGAAAGTCAAGGCCGTATAATCCACAGAACAGCCTCCCCGGGGCAACTATACTATAGCCGAGGAAGATAGGTCCTAGATCAATCGATGCTGTATGGTCCTCCTGAATAAACTCGCCGCCTGGCGAGCTGTTGCGCGGTTGATCCTGCGTGATCGTCGCGGCGCGATCGGCATGGTCGCGGCGCTGTCGCTGCCGTTCGCCGTCGGCATCGCCGGACTCGCCGTCGAATACGGTAACGGCCTGTTGACCAAGGCCGATAACCAGCGGGTCGCCGACGCCGCCGCCTTCTCCGCCGGGCTGGCCTATGTCGCGGCCCGTGGCAGCACGAACGACCCGATGACCGCGGCCATGTCGGCGGCGGTGCGGACGGCAGTGCTCAACGGAACCGCCGGAAGTGCCGTCGCGACCACCCTCGTCGCGCCGCGAAACGCCGGCAACCAGGCGGTGCAGGTGACGGTGACGACGACCGTGCCGCTCATGTTCTCGCGCCTGCTCGGTGCCGAATCGGCCTTGTCGGTGCCCGCCGTGGCGACCGCCGAGATCGCCGCGGGCGGTCAGGGCTGCATCTTCGCCCTTGCCCCCAGCCCCGCGACCGGCATCACGATGGCCGGCGGTGCGCGGGTCACGGCCCCGAGCTGCGTCGTCGCCTCGAACAACACGCTGACGATTCCCTGCGGCACGACGATCACCGCGCTGTCGATCACCTACAACGCCGCATCGGCGCCGTCGCAGCCGTGCTCGGGCCTGCGCGGGGCGAGCGGCGGGGCGGCGTCGCTCTCGACGAAGGTGCTGACCGACCCGCTCGCCGGCA